>NZ_CAXTKW010000011.1:0-158338 GCF_964245105.1 Candidatus Dorea massiliensis AP6
TTCTGGGCAATAGAGCCTGCCTGAAAGATGTTGTTGCCAAGCTGACGGGGATTGTCCGCTGTGTTCAGCACCAGAAAGGTCAAAAGGAACATTCTCTCGTTGCGGCTCTGCAAATCCTGCAAGAGTTTTTTCGCTTCACTGCCGTAGGTAGCAAGGTCAGATGGAATGATGTCCATGTCGTATCCGGCACGGACTGCTTTTTTCTGTTCCTCGATCTTGCTGCGGTCCAGGTCGGTAATCTTTCGCTTTACCGTTTTGATGGCTTTCACCTGATCCACCGACTGAATGTGCATACTCACAATGAGCGAACTTTCCATATCCAGAAAATCAGCCAGCAAACGGTCATTCAGTTCCGGTGCGAGGATCTGCAAAAAAGAAACAGCTCCGTATTTCTTACCCATACGAAACTGCTTGCCGGTGCGGAACTCAAAAGAGCTTGGTGCAATAAAATCCTTTGTGGACAGACCGGAAGGAGCCAGCCAGTCCCATTCAAACTGAAACGGGAGTTGTTCATCCATGTGGAATACCGCATGAAGCTGAAAAAGCCTTTCTTTACCGTCCAGCGTTCTGGCAGCTACACCAAGACGCTTGAAGTTATTAAGTATATCGGTCTCAATACGCTCCAGACGGGGCTTGGCGGCTTTGATGCTGTCCGCGTCGATACCAAAGGTCAGGTATTTGGTCTTGATGAGACCGTTGTTACCTCTGGCCAGCTGATTTTGCAGCATTGTGGTGTATTCCTCGCGGATACTGTCAAAGGCGTCCCTCTGGGTCGGGATGGAAATGGAGTTAGCAAAGGTCTCCTCCGATGCCGCAAGATTCAAAAAAGATAGCTGGAAATGAATCGAGCTGTCAAAATAATTGAGGAAATCACACCACCCCTCAAAGATTGCTGTCTTATCTTCGTTTTGGGAGAGCTGATAGTTGATGTCCTGAAACTGGATGGTCTTTGTGTAGTGGCTGTCCGATACGCGGCAGATTCCGTCCGGCCACATCCGTTCATAAGGGATACTGTCCTGCGCAGATTTTCCTTTTTTGTCCGTGCGGTTAGCGCGGGCAATGGCCGCTTCGATCTGCTTCTTATCGGCGCGGGACAGCTTTTTCTTTGTCTTTACCGGCTGCACAGTTTTTTCCTCGGTTTTTCCGAATATCCGATGCAGCCATTTTTTTATTGCGGTGAACAATGTCATACACCTCCTTATCGAGCATTTCCTGCCGCTTTAATACGGCATAAAAGTTGTTGGTCTGGTAAGGTCGCTGCTTTGGACGGATCACAGCTACTTTGAGAATGTTGCCCACGATCTTTTCCAGGGGCTGTCCATGCTTTTCGTACATAGCCAGCATAAAGAAGGGCAGCATAACCAGCATCATACACATAGCCGCTACACTGTTTCCGGTAGGTTTTCTGAGCAAAAAGAAAAGCGGTACGCCAATAAGCGCTCCGCCCGTGAAGCAGATAAGCTGCCGCTTGGTCAGATTGAACATGACCTTTGTTTTGACTTTTGTTAAGTCCTTGGGTACGGGTACATAAGCCAATGTGGAAACCTCCTTCCGTTTTAGTGTGCCTGAAAGACTGATTTGGCGAGACTGCCTGTTTTGAACAGCGTAAAACATAGCAGTACGGTGTAGCCCACGCAGCTCCAGATTGCCATGATGATGTCATCTTCCAGAGCGATGTTCTGCACCAGCACAGCATAAATTGCCACGCAGACGATAATGAGAAACGCCTGAAAGCCCAGTGCCAGCAGGGATCTGAGGTAATTCTGTCCCATACCGCCCCATTCTTTGCCCATCATTGCAGCCATTGGAACGGGAGCCACCGAAGTTACAAGGTAGATCTCGATCATACGGCCATAAATAACGATAAAGATACAGATATACAACGCCCACATGGTAATGCCAATAAAGAGGGATTGGAACCACAGTCCGAACAGCGGTCCCAAATCCATTTCCATCAGCCTCGGTTCCAGATCGGTCATAACTGAGGAAATGTCAATGGACGCATCCGAATTGATAATCCCTGCCGCCTGCGCCACCACGCTCTGCGCCATATCAAAGACGCCCATCACGATATTCCATGTGTTTGTGACAATGAGGATGGCGGCAGCTGATTTGAACACCCACTTGAAAATCATCCAGGTATCCACATCATGCAGGTTGTTCTTGTCTGCAATCATCTGGATCAGGTCTACGGTCATCACGATAGCCAGGATCACACCTGCAATCGGCACCATGATGGAGTTTGACAGATTCTCAATCATGCTGAAAATACTGCCATTCCATCCCTGTGGGGTCTGGCCTACCTGTACGGATATATCCGCGACCTGCTGATTTACACTGTCAAACATCCCCGAAAGGTTGCTCATAATGCCGCCTACCAGCATTTCTTTCAGCCAATTTGTCAGGGCTTCAAGTAAGAAATCCATACGGTGTCAACCTCCTTTCCGCCGCCCCGCAGAACTGCGGGAGCGGCAAGGATTTCATGCAGGAACGCTTAGACAGAGAACAGCCCGGAGAGCAGAGGTACAAGAACCATACCAACAACGGCTACACCAGCACCGGCCATAAGCTGCTTCATTCCCTGAGACTTGGCGCCAGGGTTGTCGTTGCCGTAACCTTCCAACAGGTTGATGACACCCCAGATACCAAGACCAGCACCCAGAGCGATAACGAGAGTCTGAAGAACGGTAATTGCCTGTTCAAAAAATGCCATAAATAATATTAGCCGGAATCATTTGAATGATTAGTTAGATTTGTTTCATAAGCGCACAAAAGCCGGAACAATCTGCCCTCGATATATGAGAGCCTGATTCCGGCTGTCCTCCTTTTTCATTATTTTGTTGATGATTGTCCGCTTTGTACGCCAATGGCCTCAACAGAGGCAGTTGCGGCAAATAGATACGATCACTCCTTTCTCAGCGGAACCGTATTACACGCCCTCCGTGTCTACTTCATATACATCGCAGACCTCATCAGGCTTGAGTTTTAGTCTGGCAGACAAAAATGCTTCAATATCAAAGGTATTTCGCTTGTCTGCATCAGCTGTGTATTTGAAATTAGGGTGTCTGGTAATGTCATACTTGTCTGAAAGAAACGGACGCACACCGCGCAACTGCAAGATGCACTTGCCGCCATCCATAACTGCCAGCTCGTCCTGGCTCATCAGCTCTTTTCCCAATTTCTGATAGTTGAGCGAGTGGGAAGTCTCCCGTCCCCGGCTCTCTCCGGTGTTGTAAGTGTCTATGGTCTCCTTTCCCAGAACAGCCGCCAGCTCTTTCAGCGTTGTTGGTTCTTTGCCACCCAGGAAGATGGAAGTATCCATATTGCCGATGATGGTATCGGCATTATCTTTGTAAATTGCCTTGAGCTGGCTCTGTGCCTGCAACACCAGACAGGCAGAGATTTCACGGCTTCGGATGGTGGCCACCAGCTTTTCCAGCTTCGGAATCTGCCCGATGTTAGCACACTCATCAATCAAACAGCGCACATGAACCGGAAGCCTGCCGCCATACACATCATCGGCCTTTTCACAAAGCAGGTTGAATAACTGGGTGTAGCACATGGAAATGAGAAAGTTAAAACTGTCATCCGTATCACTCATAATGAGGAACAGAGCCGTTTTTCTGTCTCCCAGCGTATCCAGTTCCAACTCATCGTAGGATGTAACCTCGCGCAGCTCCGCAATATCAAATACGGCCAGACGCGCACCGCAGGAAATCAAAATTGACTTAGCTGTTTTGCCAGAGACAAATTGTCAAGGACTTTTTCATCAAATTCACAAAAAATCCACAAAAAAGGTGCCAGAAGCACCGTATGGCTCCTGACACCTCGTTTGATAGATTACATTTTTCCGTTCAGCAGGTCTTTGCAGAGATACGCATAGTCTGGCAGCTGGTTGATATATGGCTCCCAGCGCCGCTTGATTTCGGCCAATTCCAGCGGATCGGCTGCTTCCAGTGCATGATCGTTGCCTGTCATATATAAAACATCCGTAGCAACATCATCCAAACACCTGCCGCAGAGATCGGCGGCTGATTCGATTCTGATACCGGTATCCACATAGACTGGATTGACGCCAATCGCCAGCCAGACATAGCCTACCTTGTCCGACCAGAGCAGTTCAAAATCAGGGCTTTGCCGCAGATGTTCCGCAAAGATCTCCTTTACTCGTTCAATTTCATGCTTCTCTTTTTCTGTGTAAAGCATTTTCGTGTCCTCCTTGACAAAAATTTTGGTGCGTACCATCATCAGTTTAGCACAAGGCGGCTTCGTTTATCAGTCTGTCACATCTGCTGAATTTCATTTTTGAGCATACGCTTGATTTTATCGCTCATGGTTTCTGTGCTGGTATTGCTGAAATGGACATGAACCTTGTAGGTTGTCTTGCCGATTTTCTTTACCATCGCTGGCGTGTTTTCCGGCGCTCTGGACACAGTAGCGGCGTCTGCCGCCTGCATAGTACGGGGTTCTTTGTTCATGGCGCTCCTTTCTTTGAGCGGGTCTGTGCCGCCCGGTAAAAAATCAGTCGTGCTTACTGTTTACAATGTCTTTTGCTGTCTGTCGGGTAGCACCGGCATTTTCTTCCCGGAAATTCTTCCCGTCAAAGAGAATCGGCGCACACCGTTCCAGAATACGGTCATAGATACGGGCGTGGGCCAGATCAGGCGGGTTTTTCAGCTCGGACAGTTTCAAGTTTGTTGTGATAATCATGGGCCTGCGGCTGCGATAGCGGCTGTCGATGACGAAAAACATCTGCTCCATAGCATATTCGGTACTGCGCTCTACACCCAAATCGTCAATGATAAGCAAGTCATACTCATCAAAGCTGGCAATAAACTCCGACCTGTCCTCAGCGAACATCCCGGTCAGGCGGTTCAGAATGGTGGGAAAGTTCGTCATCAGCACCGGCACATCCTGGTCAAGTAGAGCGTTGGCAATACATCCGGCGAAAAAAGACTTGCCGGTTCCCACATCTCCAAACAGCAAAAGCCCGATATTGCTCTTATATGCCTCTTTCCAGTTCTCCACATAGGCATGAGCCTTGTCCATCAATGGGTTTTGCCCGTTATCATTGGAAAATGTGTAGTCGTACAGATAACGGTCTTGCAAGCCCTGTGCCTTTCGGCGTTTGATACGCTCCATACGGCGCTGCCGTTCTTCAGCAGCCTTGCGCTGCTCCTCAGCTTCCCGCTGGCACTGGCAGATGCAACGCGGCATAAAGTAGCCGGATTTCCCAAAGCATGGCACAACGGTCTGCCTCTGGCCGCCGCATTTCTTACAGTGAATGAGCCCGTCTGACAAGTCTATATACTCGTCCTCAGCCAATTCCACACCGGCAGCTGCCTTGTCGATGAACGCCCGGATTTCTGCGGTAATCTCAATCATACAGTTTCATCCTCCTTTACGCTGTAATCCCGGTTGCGTGAGGGTGTGACAGTTTTTTTAGCGTCCTCACCGGCCCAGCGCCGGATGGTCGCTGCATGGCTCTGATAACGCTTGCCGGTAGAAGCCATGTACTCGGACAGTTTTTCGATGTACTGTTCCCATACAGCAGGAAAACTGGCCTGCAAGTCAGCCAGTTCTTCATCCGTCAGGAAAATATTCTGGTAACGGCCATAGGTGTGGGAAGGGTGCCCCATTTCAGGGCGTACCTTCTCTATCTCTCTCTTTATCTTTATCTCTTTCTCTAACTCTATCTCTATCTCTGGTGGACGAATGTCGGACAAATGTCCGCCACTTGTCCGGAGCGCAGAAAGAGCCTTATTTTGAAGCCTTGCAGCCCGCTTTCGCTCAGCCTCGGTAGAGGACTGGCCGATTAAAAGTTCGATGTTGCTCATGTAGAATGTGCCGCTGTCCAGCACTTCCACAAGACCCAGCTTCAAAAAGATTTGCAAGGCTCTCTCCACAGTGCCGATCTGCTGGCGGGTGATGGTGGCGATTATCTGCGCCGTGTAAGGAATGCCCTCGTCAAGCTGGAGCCGCCCGCCATGTTTCAGCGATTTCAGATACAGCTTGAGCAGAATGTTAGAATACAGCACACCGTCCTGCATACTTTCCAGCAGCACGATAGAATCATCGTCAAAATAGTTTTCTTTGAGTTTCAGGTAATAATATTTTCGATTGTCTGACATAGGGTTCCTCCTTGGGGATTCTCTTGGGATTCTGTACGCATTTTAAGGCTATTTTAGGAGTCAGAGGATAAATCTATCAGCCTGCCTTTGACACCCTCGAAAAAAGCCTTGATTTACAAGGGTTTTTCAGCCCCTAAAGCGTGACATTTCTCCCGTTGTTTCCGCTTGCGCTTTGCGGCGTTGATCCGCTTCATGCGCGCGGCACATTCCGGGCAATATTTGGCCCTGTTAGAACCGGGGGTAAACAGCGCCCCACATACAGCGCATTTCTTAGCATTCAGTCGGTGGAACAGCGCCGTTTCCAGTTCCTTATCCTGCGGCAATACCGCCGCCCGAAACCACCTGCACAACAGGGAGTAGGAAATGGACTGGACACAGATGCATTCCTCCCCATCGTCCAGGGCGATACAGTTTCCGTCAATGTAGTTACAGCACTCATGCACCAGCCTCCGCGCTCTGCGGTACTGGCGGTAATCCATGACAGGGATAGGTTCAGTCTTGTTGTTCTTCATAAATGATTTCTTTCATAAAGCGTGTAACCTCCTCGAATGAATTTATTGTTAAATATTCGTGCAAAGTATTGTTTTCTTCGTGCAAATGGCATATACTATAATTGCCAGCAGAAAGGGGTTGATCGTATGGCTGGAAATACCACAAACATCAGTATCCGCATGGACGCAGATTTGAAAGCGCAGGCGGACGCACTGTTTACTGAACTTGGCATGAACCTGACTACGGCGTTTAACATCTTTGTGCGCCAGTCGCTTCGTGAAGGCGGCATTCCCTTTGAAGTAAGGCTGGAACAGCCGAACAAAGAAACGGTTGCTGCCATGCTGGAAGCGGAAAGGATTGCAAAAGACCCGTCTGTAAAGGGCTACAATGACCTTGACGAGTTGTTTGCTGACCTGAAAAGATGAAAGAAACCAAATATACCGTCAAGTACACGACCAGTTTCAAAAAAGACTACAAACGAGCCATAAAGCGTGGCTTGAAGATTGAGCTGCTGGAGCAGGTCGTAGCATTGCTGGCAATGGGCGAACCGCTGCCGGATAAGAACCGCGACCATGACCTGTCCGGCGATTGGGCAGGCCATCGGGAATGTCATATTCTCCCGGACTGGCTGCTTGTCTACCGCATAGAGGATGATGTTCTGGTGCTGACGCTGGCCCGCACCGGCACACACAGCGACTTGTTCGGCAAATAAACAGTCTGCCGCCGTATGGGGAAACCTGTACGGCGGTTTTTCTGTATGCAAAGGTATGTCGTGAAACGCGACACACTTGACAGGGGTACGCCAAAACGCGGTAGCCTTTACCGCTCCGGCCCACGGTCGTGAGACTTGTCCCTTTCCTGTCGGGACAGCTGCTCGGCGGTTTTGCGGAGCCGTTCCACTGCTTTCAAATCCTCCCTCATGGATTTCATGGCAAGCGTGTCCGTCTGCTTTCCGGCGGTCAGCTGGTCGATCTCCCGCTGCCATGCCTTCGGGGTGATCCCCTCGCCGCTGTCTTTCAGTTCTTTCAGATACCAGGCTGCTGCGTCATACAGGATCAGTTCCCGGCTGTGGCGCTGCTCAAACTGTTCCCGCTTTTCCGGCTTTACTTTGGCAAGCTGCTTGTGGATGGACTTGTACTGGTTGTACTGTTCCCACATCTCCCCGCGTTCGGTAAGAATGGCGATCCGGCGCTCAGCCTTGACGATCTTTCCGCGCAGGTCATAGTAACGGCTGTTCATATCAGCGATTTTTTCATGAAGCTGCTGCATAGACTGGATGCCGTTTGCCTGCAAAAAGCTGAATAGTGCAGCGCTTTCCTGCAAAGCCCGGATTTTGCCGGTGCGGGTGTGGGGAGCGTTCAACTGCTGCTGAGCCTCCCACAAAGCTGTCAAGCTGCTTTGCTGTGTTTGTGGTTTTTCCGTTTCGGCTTTCGACCAGCGATAAAGACGGGTAATGCGGGCTTTAATTTCTTTCAGCAGTTTGTTGTCGGCGGCGATCTGTCGGTTTACTTCCCCCTTGTCGGTGCGGATACCGCGATTTTCCATTTGGCTGGCAGCTGGCCCCAGATGGACAGAGGGGATTTTATCAATTCCCTGCCGCTTGTAACTGCGGTGGTCAATGCGCTCCGGTCTGCCGGCAGATTCCAGCGCCCGGTTGGTGCAGGCCGCCCACGCTGCCCTCCAAATCTCCACATTCCCTTTATCGTTCCAGTTGGTCGTATCCTCCCGATGATTTTTCCAGCCGCCTTTCCCATCCGGGATACGCTGTCCGTTCTCGTCCAGATCGTATGCCTTGCGGCACTTTGCACCCCACTGTCCATTTTCTTTCAGAGGCCGGAGCGTCAGCATGATATGGACATGAGGGTTGCCGGTTCCCTTGTCATGGATAGCAAAGTCAGCACACATTCCTTTGTCTACAAAGTTGTCCTTCACATAGGCGCGCACAAGGGCAAGCTGCTGTTCACCGGACAGTTCACGGGGCAGAGCTGCCTCAATCTCACGGGCAAGCTGGCTGTCCCTTGCTTTCTCGATTTGCTCCACGCTGTTCCAGAGGATAGAACGGTCTGCAAATTCCGGCGGCGCGTGGGCAGGCAGCATGATCTCCGCATGGACAATGCCGCCTTTCCGGGTGTAGTCGTGGGTCATTCCATCCCATTCATTTGTCAGCTTGGTTCCGCTGCGGTAAGCAGCTGCGGCAACGGCAGAACGGCCCGCGCTGCGCTTGATGATACTGACGGGGATATGACAGAAATCTATGGGGAACACCTCCTTTCAGTGAGGGGATAACAGGCTCTGTGGAGCCGGACAAACGCAAAGCGGGTGTCTGGCTGCGCAGAGCGCACAAGGGGGTTGGGGAGCGTAGCTTCCCATCGCGGACGAAGTACGCAACGCCCTCGGCAGGGCGCACAGCACCGGCAACGGTGTATAAGTGCGCCCTTGTAAACAAGGGACTTATGGCGTGTCCCCGGATTTTGGCAGGTTTGCAGTCAATTCCGCAGCCCCCGGAAGATGGGACAGGGCAATCAGAAATGTTTTGACCTCTGCGCTGGAAAGGTCGGGAGCCAACTGGAAAATCCCCTCCAAAATGGCTCCGCGCTCAATCAGGCGGCGGGTACGAACCCTGCGTTCTTCGTTCCGCTGCTTGTTCTCCAAAATCTTCTTTCGGTTTTCAAGCTGCCGGATCTCCTTCAGGACTTTCTCCCGTTCTTCTTTTGAGGGGTGGGCTGTAATTTTTTCGTTCATGTCAGGCACCTCTTTTCTTTGAAAATACTCATAGATTGACCGTCCATTTCTGTCGAGCAAAGTACCGGCGCAGCCTCCGCAGTGCAGCGTGGATGGATTTTCCCGCCTGTGATGGTGTGATACCATCCATTGCGGCAATATCTTTCACTTTCATACCCAGCATATAGCGGGCATGGACACGGCGAGCCTGCATAGGCGGCAGGGAAGAAATGGCTTCGTACAATCGCCGTATCAATTCTTCGTATTCGGCTAATTCTTCTTTTTCTATCAGGTAGTCTTCCGGCGATGGCTGCGCCCAGCCGATGGCGGCATTTTCGATTCCATCGTTACAATCGAGGGAATAAAACGCCTTATACCGGAACATCTTGCGATCTCTGGCGGCCTCGGCTCTCTTGTCCAGAAGAAACGCTTCGACGATCTCATCGGACACCTCCACAAAAATGTCCTCTTTGCAAAATGGATAATATTGTTTGAGATTGATGGTCTGCATAGGCACGCCCTCACTCTGTTTGAAAAAGGCCATCATAGCAGCGGCGCATATTCCGCAGACCTCGACGGATGGCAACGCTGACCTTGCTGCTGTGGATGCCCTCTCTCCGGGAGATTTCCGGCTGCTTGATACCAGCAATGTAGTAGGCGTGAACACAGCGGGCCTGTGTCGGAGTGGCATGAGCCAGAGCCACCGGCAAGGCGGCAACCAGCCGCAGGCGGGCGGCCCGTTCCTCACGCTCCACCAGAATATCCTCCGGCGATCTGCCGTGTTCCAGCGCGTAGTTCTCCGTCCAGCTATATGCGTCCAGGGAGTACCAGGCGCGGTGGTAGACCTTCCGGCGCTCATAGTTGTTCATCTCGCGCTGGGCCTGCCGCATGGCCTCCCAGACCTCGTCGCTGACCTCTACAAACTCGTCATGCCGGTAGTGGGGATACATCCACCGCAGATTGATTGTTTTCATAGGCTTACCTCCTGAAAATCGGAGAGGCGGGCAGCTTGTCCGCTGTCCGCCTCTCGCTGAGATAAGGGAAATGATCCCTTTCACTTGATAGCCCGAAAACAGGTCATTCGTTAAGCCTGTTCTCAAAGAAATTTATAAATTTTTTTCTGACCGCCTCCACACTTTGATAAACAGCCACTTTGGAGCAGCCGCACAGCACACCGATCTCTGCAAGGCTCAGCCCGTCAAGCGCATAGAGCAGGAACCGGCGGCGCTGGGCCTCGGTACAGGTGTCCAGAACAGCCATCAGCTCATGCAGCGTTTCCATGCGGCAAAGGTATTCCTCCGGCGTTTCACTGTAAACGCCCACGCCCTCGGTAAAAGCTATGTACTCGTCAAACTCCCGCCCGTCCCAATGCCGCCGCTGTTCATGGAACAGGTTCTCCGTTTTATGATCGGCCCGGTCAAGAAATTCATAGACTTCCAGCGTAACCTCCACGGCCACAGCTTGTCCGTTATAATTGATGGTAACTTCCATCTGCCTTTCCTCCATTCAGATTTTTTTGGTAAATCTGAATGGGGCGGCGGAGAACGGCACTGGGGCCAGAGTTCGGGCCATGCTGGCCCGATGTTACGGCCCCACAGGTATGAAAAAACGCCCGGACAGCAGAAAGCTATTCGAGCGCAAAAACTCCAATATTCACTTACAGAATGACAATTTTCGCACCGGCTGCCAGACGGAGCCTGTTCGTTGACTGGGCTTTTTTTGACGGTAGTGAAATATCGTCTGAATTTGTCGGCGGTCAATGTGCTTCATGGCGGTTCCCTCCTAAAGCCGCCGTGTCAGCGTGTAGTCGTCACTCCTTTGTCGAGGGCATAAGGAACGGCGGCCTTGATGTTACTCAAAACCGCCGCAGTACCTGGAAAATCCATTTTGGGCGCACAAAGCTGCCTGCCCTGCAACGGTTTTTTTCTTTCCCCGTCTTGCGGGGCAGGATCGCTTGTCTTATTTGGTTTAGGTTTGTTCCTGTTCGGCTGCCTCTTTCAGCCGTGAAAAGCTCTCATCGCTGATGATGTGTTCAATCCGGCAGGCGTCAGCCTCCGCAGTCCTGGGGTCAACGCCTGCGGCGATAAGCTGCTCGGTAAAGAAGCAGTGACGCTCGTAGATTTTTTCGGCTACCTCGCGGCCCACATCGGTCAGATGGAGAAAGTGATCTTCGTCCATAGTGAGAAAGCCGCCGTCCCGCAAGATAGCCACTGCATGGCACACGCTGGGCTTTGACACCTCCATGTGCCGGGCCACATCTACGGAGCGTACCATACCGCGTTTCTTTTGGAGAACAAGGATGGTTTCCAGGTAGTCCTCCCCGGACGCATGAAGTTTGTTCTTGCTGCTCATTATGCCAGCTTCCAGTTTTTAATAGATTTCTCTTTTTCCCACATAGTTTGATAAAGCGGCACGGTCTGCAACAGTTCTTCATGTTTCCCACAGCCTTGCAATATGCCGTCAGATAGGACAAGTATCTGATCTGAATTTTGGATATAGGACAAAGTGTGTGATACAAGGAACACCGTCTTGCCCTTAATCATTTCTTCTATGCCCTTCTGTATTGCTACGGCATTTTCGGCATCCAGACTGGACAGCGCCTCATCTAAAAGAATGATCGGGGAATCTTTCAAAATTGCCCTCGCAATAGCGACGCGCTGACGCTCTCCACCGGAAAGGCTTGCGCCGCCCTCGCTGATAACCGTTTGATAGCCCTGTGGGAGCTTTTCTATAAATTCGTGACAGTGAGCCTTTTTTGCCGCCTCTACCACCTGCTCGTCCGTTGCGCTCTGGTTTCCCATTCGGATATTATTCATCATGGTATCCTGAAAAAGATATACTTCCTGAAAAACGACACTCACATGACGCACCAGATCACTATGCTTTAATGTTGCCGCATCTTTCCAATTCAACAGAATCCGCCCGTTTTTCGGCGTCACGAATCCCGGAATTAAATTAAGGAGAGTGGATTTGCCGCTTCCAGAAGGACCCACCAATGCAGTGATCGTTCCGGGTTTAGCTGAAAAACTTACATGACTAACTGCGTCACGCTTTCCATCATAGCTAAACGATACATTTTCAAACCGTACATCGGCTTGTGTATCTGCAAACTGTGTAGTTCCCTGTTTTTCATTTTCGGTCGGCAGGTTGTTGATTTCTGCTATATTATCCAACGATGCGTTTGCAAGATTCATCATGGCAAAGGAACCCATCAGAGCTTCCAGCGGACGGTAAAAAATAATACCCATGATTGCAAAAAACAAATAGGTTGCCGGGGCTAATGAACCAGAACGAACCATTGCAATGCCAACACCCAAACTCAAAAACAGGCCCAGATTCAGGCAGATTTTATAACCCATGCTCCAATTCGTCAGCGTCGCTTCATAACGGTCAGAAGCCGTGCAATATCCGTTCACCTGCTTCTCCACGAGCTTACCGGATTGCTCCAGCCGGTATGCCTTGATCGTTTCCATGCCCTGTACATATTCCAGCGTGGAATCAATCATTGCCACCTGCGTATTTTTCTTCTGCTCTCCCAGTTGAACCATGCTCTTTTGAAACTGCTGGTAGAGGATATAGCCGGGGATGATCCCCGCAAACAGAAGAAGCGCCATACGCCAGTCCACACTAAGCAGCATCAGAGCAAATACAACCGTCATGATCATGCTGGAAACGAAACCGGCAATAATCTCCATGATATTCATTTCCACGAAACTTAAATCAGTTGTAAACAAAGATGTAAGCTGGCTGATCTTGTCTTTTGTAAAGTAGTAGAGCGGAAACTGTTTGATTTTCGCCGCAATCGAAAGACGTTCATCCCGCATCATGGCATAAGATACCGGGCGCTGTTTTGCAATCGTAAAGTAATAAAAAACAAAATGCAGGACAGTATAGACCAGAAACATAAGGCTATACTGCATCAGTTTTTCCTTTGTAAACGAGCCGCCCAAAATATCTTTTATCGCAAGGAACAGCATGAAATATATCGCGCCCTCACAAATTGAGGTCAACGCCTGAAACAGCCACGCAAGATAAAGCTGCTTTTTGCGCTCGCCTGCAAGGTCTAAGAATTTCCTTATCATAGCAATCATGCGTTTACACCTCCCATTTTCCATTGATCGGATTGTTCAAAGGCCGCCCACATATCCTGATACGGGGAGCAACGGTTTATCAATTCATCATGTGTGCCGCAGTCAATCACTTTGCCCTGTTCCAGAACCACAATCGAATCAGCTTCCTTGATACTGGAAAGACGGTGCGCTATTACAAGTACGGTTTTTCCCTCTGATAATTTAGCTAGCGCCTTTTGCAGTAAATCTTCATTGTCGGCATCAATGTAAGCCGTTGCCTCGTCAAGAATCACGACCGGCGCATTTTTCAGAATCGCCCTTGCCAATGTGATTCTCTGTTTTTCACCGCCGCTCAACTTGGTTTCCTTGTCTATCACTGTGTCATAGCCCTTTGGAAGCCGCATAATAAAGTCGTGACATACGGCATCCTTGGCTGCCTGCATCATTTCTTCCTCCGTGGCCTCTGGGTTTCCCATCATAATGTTATCCCGGATGCTCTTTTTGAACAGGAACGTATTCTGGGTCACAAAGGAAATCTGGGACATCAGATCGGATAGCGGAATCTGGTTCAGCGGTACGCCGCCCATACAAATCTGTCCCTCGGTTATATCCCAAAACCGGCAGATCAGGCTGGCCGCTGTACTTTTGCCGCTGCCGGAAACACCGGCGAGCGCCGTTACTTTTCCGTCAGGAACAGTAAATGAGACATCTTTTAATACCGGCTGTTCTTCCCCATAGGAAAATGTAACGTGTTCAAACGCAATCGTGTGGTCGGCAAGTTCTGCCTTTGAGGTCGTATCCGCCATTTCATCCAGCTTCAGAATTTCGTCTATCTTTTTTGCAACAGAGGCGTTCATGCCGATATAATCAAAGTTATTAGAAACAGTTTCCAACGGAATCAGCATGGCAAGCCCCATAAACAGATACATAATATAGCTGGCCGCTGTCACGCTGCCGGAGAGGTACATCAAACCGGCAAGCGGAAACAGGAACACAAGGTTGCTGTTTAAGTCGGTATGATTGAAAGCAACATATTTCAAGCAGCTTTGGAACCACTCTGTTACAACGGTGCTGTAAGTGCGGATGCTTTCTGACAGGCGGCCATAAGTGGATTCGTCGGCAGCAAATATCTTCAGTTCTTTCATACCGTTGACATATTCCACCGTCTTAACGCTGACATCGGCAAACGCCTGATTAAATTCGTCCATTTTTTTCATCTGAACGATAATCATAAGAATACCGACAAGAATAAACAGAACGACCGGAATCAGCATGATACCGGTTACCCTGATGTCCAATATCACCAGAAGGATTTCCATACACAGCGGTACAGCGAGGCCGGAAATAATCTCTGGAATGTTATGGGCGTAAAATGTCTCCAACTGTTCCATATTGTCCATAATGATCGTTTTGACCTGCCCGGATGCCGTTGTTTTCACATAGCCCATTGGTAAGCGGGCAATTTTACGGAACAGCTTTTTACGGGTTTCCCCCAATGTCTGGTAGGCTACCTTGTGAGAGATTTTTGTGCCGGTTCCAAACAGCAGATGTTTCAAAATGATTGCTGCGGCAATCAGGCACACATATTGAAAAAGATTCTCTGTCCGTTCATTCAGAAAACAGGTCACAATACCCCAAACGCCCAAATAGGGCAGGATGCCGCACAAAACAGACAGGACGCAACAGATTACTGCGCCAAGCAGACGACGCTTATTTTTCTTATCAATTAGTCCAAACAGGGCTTTTACATCATCCATTACAATTCATCTCCTCCTTGTGGAATAGTGAAATCCCAAAATCTGTCCGATATTCCATTTTGCCAACCAGATATAACAGTAGTTCCATGACTTTAATGCGCATAAGATAATTGCGGTACTGTTCCGGCAGCAAGAGCAGTTCGGTAAAAATATGCTCCACGCTTTTTGTCGCGGGTGCTATAAAGCAACCGCCCGCTGTAAAAAGCCCTTGAAAATCCATGTCCTCGTCAAACGCGATTGTCCCCAGCATGATATTCAGGCTGTTTATGATCTGCGGCAGATAAACCACCACTGAAACGCCAATAAAAGGTTCTTCCCCAAAATCACAGCTTTTCAGGTGGCTTGCACCATTGAAAACAGAAATATAATGGTCGCTCATAATCATCGCTGGCTGGTCGCTGAACAGCATATTCATTTGCCCATGAAAGCAATAGGTAACTTCAATAAAACGATCTTTACATTGGATATTCTTTTGAATTGGAGTTGTAATATAAACATTACTATAAACAATTTCAGCACCGGGCATCACTTCAAAACTCTGCATGGTGCCCTTCCCAAATTTCGGAGAAATTGTATATATCTTTGAATCTTTTTCAACGGAACAGTTACCGATCAGCTCATGGAAGAACAGAAGGTCATTTTCCATTCTCCGCAAAGTTCTGCCTCCTTTCTGACCGCAAGAAAAAATCGCGTAGCCGATGCAGATTGTCGGGGGAAAGTAGGTAATCTTCCTGCTGTTTTCCGTTATCCAAATGAATCACTCTTGTACAGGCTGCCGCTAAAAATTCGTAATCATGGGTTACAACAAAAATTACCTTTCCCATTTTAGAAAGCGTTTGAAATAGCCCCGCAACTTGAATCATGCTGTCATAATCAAGTCCGCTAGTCGGTTCATCAAAAATTAAAACGTCCTTACGGCATACCATACTGACTGCCACGGCCGCACGCTGCTTCTGACCCCCGGAAAGTGTATTGGGATGATGAGTACGGTACTCATAAATACCCAGCCGTTCCATTGCCTGTTTTGCTGCGTCCAGATCAGGATGCTTAATTCCAAATACACATTCCTTTTCCAATGTATCGGCAAATAACTGATAGCTTACGTCCTGCATCACCATATAGGAGCGTTTTAACCGGCTCTTTGCGTTCAGTTCTTTACCATCCCAAAGAATCTGCCCCGTATAGTTTGTGTGCAGGCCGCATAGTGTTCTGGAAAATGTAGATTTCCCGGCTCCGTTATGCCCGATAATTCCTATGATTTCTCCCGGCGCCGCACTCAAATTCAAATCGTCCAGAACCGACTTTTTCTTATAGAACAAGGATAAGTTTCTGACTTCCAAAATCGGCTTTTGAGAATTTTCAGCAATGGCCCTTGGCTGTACCTTTGACAAATCTAAAGCGCGAAGTCCCATACTGTGCCGCTGTTCTTCAGGAATAGAAAGAAACTGGCTCGGAGAAAACACAGCAGATATAGCCCCGTTTTCCATATACACAATGCGGTCAACTAATTCCCTCAGATAATAAATCCTATGTTCTGCAATTAGAATGGTCTTGCCTTGTTTCTTTAGGAGTTCAAGTGTACGCCGCAAATCCTCAATAGCATCCATATCCAGATTGGAAGATGGTTCATCTAACAAGTAAATACTCGGAGACATAGCATAGATGGACGCAAACGCCACCTTTTGTTTTTCACCGCCAGACAATTCAAATATGCTTCTCCCGGTCAAATGGGCTATATCCAAATCCGCAACTGTCTTTGAAATGCGTTCTTTCATTTTTTCCCTTGGATAAGCCAGATTTTCCATTCCAAAGGAGATTTCACTGTCTGTATCTACATTAAAAAATTGAGAGCGTGGATTTTGGAATACAGACCCCACATGCTCGGACACTTCATACATGGGATAATCCTGTATATCTTTACCGTCAACATAGGTTGTGCCGGTGACTTCTCCCGGATAAAAGTATGGAATCAGGCCATTTACAAGACGGGTCAATGTGGTTTTTCCACAGCCACTTCGCCCACACAACAGCACACACTCACCTTTGTTGATTGTTAAATCAACATCGCGCAGTCCGCCATTTTGTAATGATTCCTGATAGGTAAAGGAAACCTTGTCAAAACGAATCATTAGCCTGCACCCCCTTTCAATTTCAGCCAGACCGACACTGACATAAACAAAGTGAACAGGAGAAAGCATACGGCATCCGCAATACTAAAGTGGATTTCCTGCAAGCAGGTTCGGGGCTTCGGATTTTCCAGCCCCCTTGTAACAGCCGCCGCCGACAATTCATCCGCCACTTTCAGTGCTGACATCATCATCGGAACATAGATACATTCCACTGTTCGGGCCTGATGGGTCAGTAGACTTTTGACGGTTGGAGCGACATCGCGCATCCGCATGGCGTCTCTGATATAGCCCCAGTCCTCATGTACCATGGGGAAATAGCGGAGCATGACCGTCATAGGGATAACCATTGCTTTGGGCATGTGAATACGGTTCATGGCCGCCATAAATTCATTTACTCTTGTCGTGCTGACTAAAATACCTCCGAGCATGGCACAGGGAAAGATTTTACGGATAAATACGGTAAATGTTACAATCGCAATCTGCAAAGTCCCTGTCAAATAATTTGTTCCAATGATATGCAGAACAACCATTCCCGCATAGACAGCAGCCATTCTTACCGTAAACCGCTTTGCTCCTACAAGGATGCCGAGAATCACAACGCATACAACCAGCGCAATCTCATAGAGTAAAGAGGGCGCAAGGAACAACGCAACATTTCCGACGATCAACAGATATAGTTTTGTGCGAGGGTCTAAATGTAATGTGGCAAGTGTGTCCTTTGTTTGCAGTTGCATCTCCATTACACTACTCCGGCCTTTTCAAAATGCTTTTTCAATAGTTTCTGGCCTACAAGACCGCTGATAGCAGCACAGATTAACACGCCGATAATCATTGCCGGGAGCATCCAGTTTTGTGCGGTTGAAACCATTGTGTCCATATAGGTCTGCTCTGTTCCCTTTTCTACCAAATATTGCACATAGGCGTCGCGGTCAAACCAAAGCATACCGTAGGAGAAAACCGGGCTGAGAACAAAGATCATGTAAGACAGCAGGTTACGCCCTTTGTTTCTAAAGTTCCCGGAACCGGCCAGCAGATCGGCCACAACGCCGAGAATACAATATGCCAAACACATAGACCAGTACATACCGAGTACGAACAGTACACCTCCTACCAAAATACCGGTGACAATGATTGGGCCATGCTTCGGCACCTTTGCCAGTATCAGCATATAAACCGGGCCGCACAGCAGCGCAATAGACAGCGGGCAAAGGAAAGTCAGTACAGGGAAGAACCCAAAGATAGCCTCGCCAATCATGGCGCATACCATGTACAAAGCAGCAAGGATGCCGGTGGTAATCAAATCACGCACAGACAGCCCTTTTTTCATTTGTTGTGAATTAGACATTTTCAAAGTCCTCCTAATTATTATTTACTGGCAGAAGCCTCATTGACCTACGCACAAAATCGTGATAGAATTGCTGTGATTAGAGTCAGCTAACCAGCCAGTAATGTCATTCTACTCAGTGATTTTTTGGGTGTCAAATCCGGCAAAAAAGGTCAAAACAGGAGTTAAAAGTGGAAAAACAACCGGATATATCAGTGCTTTTTGTGGTTTTGCTGACAGCCTTTGCGACATTTTGGAGCATAAAAAAAGATACTGCGGATTATTCCGACTACATAAGAAACGGGGGTGAGCAGGATGCAGACCGATTCTACACAGGCCGCGCACGAATTAGGGGATGCTTCTTTTTATCTGCATGATTATCATTTTCGACAGGATAATCATAATGGAATCTGCACCTTGCAGCCGCAAAACAGACAAGGCTATGGAAATATCTATCAGGTTCAACCGACAGATGGATTATTCCTGTCAACCGGAAGCTGGATACCATACGCCTCAATGGAACGCAAATATGAGATCAATCAAAAGCTGGTGAAAATTTATTATTTGGAATCCGGCGGTGTTACCCTGATCCAGAATGGGCGGAAAGCCCAACCTATCACAGAGGGAATCCACCTTTATCTAAATAAGCCGTCACAGGGGCGAGTATTATATCAACCCAATATACCAATCAGCTATGCGTCAGTTTTGCTGTTTGAAGATTACATAGAGAAAAATCTGCAAGACCGTTTTACCCCGGACGATTTTGACTATGCAGAGGTTTATGATTGGAAAGCTTTTGATTATAATACCCCGGAAATTGGAACCCTGTTTTTGCAGATACGGGATAAACTGATTGCTGGCGAAACCTCCCGTCTTTACTACGAAAGCAAAGTAGGTGAACTGCTTTCTATTGTAGCAGGCAACTTTCATAAACAACGACAGGAGATAGCATCTAAACAACAGCCTCTTTCCAAACAAGAGAAAAAGGCGCTGGAATCTGTACGTCAGGCCATTGAACAGAATGTTTTGAACCCGCCGGAAGTCTCACAGCTTTGCAAAATAGCAGCGATGGGACAGACCAAACTTCGAGAATCATTCAAAGCCATGTATGGTGTTCCTATTGGGGCTTATATCCGACAGGCAAAAATGCGGTATGCGCTTTTATTGATGTCAAAACCGAATTTGACAATCGGCAATATTGCAGAGCATTTGGGCTATGCCAATGCAAGTAAATTTGCGGCCACTTTCCGTAAAGTTTATGGAAAATCCCCAGAAGAATATAGGAATCAAAAAAGATGAAGTCAGTCTATTTACACTAACTTCGTCTTTTTGATTATATTGTAATTTATTGTTAGGGAATCAGTCGTTAATCAATTCTGCTAATATGATTTCTTCTGCCTGCGCTTTCAGCGTGTTCATCAGCCCCATCCAGCGCATAGGGTCACAGGCTTTCAGTTCCTCCGTGACACCCGCAACTTCCATCATGTGAGGCAACATGGTTTCCACACGCCCCTGTGCTGTCCGCTCAATCTCTAACAGGTGTGGATACAGCTTCTCGCTCATCAGCAGATGGTTGTAGAGAATGGGGCGATGTTCCTTTAGGTAGGATTTTCGCATTCTGCCGTACTTGCCGATAGAAGTTTCCGGCTGTTCAGAAAGTTTTAGGTTGGGTATATCATAATCTCCACAACGAATGTAAGTCAACTTACTCATATTCATTCTCCTTTGCTTCGTGATGATTAGACTGCTGCGCTGGCTGCTATGCTGCCTTTGCGTGGTTCTTCTTTCGGCAGCTGTCCGACAGTAGAAAAAACGCCTTTTTTCATATCCTCAGCCCGGATCAGGGCTTTCTTAGCGTCCATTTCCGCTTTTTTCTTCGCCTTGATTTTGTCCTCATACTGTTTCTGTGCGCCGCTGGCTTTCCGCTTCAAATAATTCTGATGAAGCCTGTCCTTGCGTTCTTCTTTTTTCTGCAGTTCTTCCTGTTCCTCCGGGGTTAAAGGAACCGGCTGTAAGGATGGTGGGATATAGCGTCCTAAAAAATTGAAGTAGATTTCAATTTCCTGCGTGGTGTCCTGGCTGCCTTTTCGGGCGCGTTCGTGGACAAGGATTTTCTCTACAAACTCGTTGAGCATGGTGTTTGTCAGCGTGTCAAAATTCTCATACTTATCAATCAGGGCTATAAATTTCTCTGCGGATTTCTGGCTCTGCTCATAGCCGGTAACAGCCTTTTCCAGCTCCGCAATTTCAATCTCAAGTGCGTCCTGCTCTTTGGCATACTGTGCATCAAGCGCCCTATATCGTGCATCCGACAGCTTGCCGAGGGCATTGTCCTCATAGATTTTGCAAATCAGTTTTTCCAGTTCTCCGGTTCTCTTTTGAGCAGCAGCCAGACGCCTGCGCTTTTTCGATATATCGGCACTCTGTTGAGCAACCTGCGTTTCCTGAACGGTGTGAATAAATTCCGTCCGGTCATTTCTGGAATATTCAGCGATAGCCCGGAGCGTGTCAGAAACCAATGTCAGAACAGCACTCTCATTGATACGGTGTTGTGTAGGGCATAGTGTCCCACACGGAACTTTGGTATAATTGGAACAGGTATATTGAGAAATCCGCCTGCCATTGTTGATGCGGTGGACATACATCTTGCCGCCACAATCGGCACAATAGAGCAAACCTGTGAGGGGAGCCGCTTCGCCCCAGCCGTTTGGATAACGCCGTACATTGCTGCGGATTTTCTGCGCCAAATCAAAGGTCTGCTGGTCGATAATGGCTTCATGGGTATTCTCAAAGATCGTCCATTCATCCTCAGAAACATAGTGGCTTTTCTTGTCCTTAAAGTGCTTGCGGGTCTTGAAATTGATGGTATGCCCTAAATACTCTCGTTTTTTCAAAATGTTCACGATGGTAGATGATCCCCATCCATAGGGGTCTTTGACCGGCTTTGAACGGTTCACACCTTCGTTGAATCGGGCAAGGTGTACGACAGGAATTTCAATCCGGTCTGCGGACAACTTGCAGGCGATCTGGTAAGGCCCATATCCCTCCAGCGTGAGGGAGAAGATACGGCGTACCACTTCGGAAGCTTCCTCATCTACCAACCAATGCTCCCGATTTTCATCCCACAAGTAGCCGTAAATCACAGTGCCGGTCAGGTGCTTGCCACTCATGCCTTTTGACTTAAACACAGAGCGGATTTTCCGACTGGTATCACGGGCGTAAAACTCGTTCATAATGTTGCGGAAAGGGGTAAAATCATCATCGCCTTTCAGACTGTCCACACCATCGTTGATGGCAATCAGCCGGACGCCGCGTTGCCGCAAAATCTCCATGACCTGGCCGACTTTCAGATAATCGCGCCCCAGGCGGCTCATGTCTTTTATGACGATGGCCTCTACACGCCCTGCCTCCACTTCCTCCATCATCGCCAAAAATCCGGGGCGGTCAAAACGGGTGCCTGAGATACCATCATCGGTAAAGTGCGTAGGGTTGGGCAGCCCATTCCGGCGGGCAAAATCCTCTAACATCTGCTTTTGGTTGGATATGGAATTGCTCTCGCCCTGTAACTCATCGTCCCGGCTCAGGCGCTCGTACAGTGGGGTAATTTTTTCATTTCTCATGGCTGTACCTCCTGAAACAAAAATACTCTAAGTGATTGCTTCACTAACCATGACAAAATCATGATTAAGAAGTCACTTAGAGCATATATCACCGGCGGCCAGCTTATATTTCTTATACTGGCGCACCGCAAAGTGATTTGGCTTCTCGGCTTCCAGTGCATCAAACATCAGGTCTACGGGGTTTTTGAACTCCTCGTCATCCTCACGGACTTCCATGGCATTGATGAACTCAATGAGGGTGGAGAAGTTCTGCTCCTCCACCGGAGCCTCATAATGGATATAGCCAATAAGCGCGCAGTACAACAAGGTTTCTGCTTTTACCCAGAAATCGTCTCCGGCCTTGCCTTCGCCTTTGGTATTGGCGATCAGCGTTGTTACCAGCTTCAAGATGTCCTTTTCGCTATGGATATAGGCGAAAGGGTTATAGTGCATGGACTTCTTGAAGTTGATTGTATTTAGGACCTTGATTCGGTACGGCTCATAAATGACCTTGCCGTGCTTATCCTTCATGGGCTTTCCGTCCTTCCCCAGCTTGGGCGCACCCCTTTGGAGCATTTTTCCGCACTCCACCAGAATTGTTCCCTTCGGGTCCGTCACAACATAGGAGCTGTGCATCTGCATCAGGTTGGGTTTCAGCCAGAATCGGGTCTTACCGGAACCGGAGCCGCCAATCACCATTACATTTTTGTTTCTGGCAGTCTTGGGGTCCTTGGGGCGGCTGTTCATGGTCAGGCTCTCCGTTTTCGTCAGGATCACATTGTTCTGAAATACAGGATCAACGTAAGGTGCAATATCCTCACGGGTTCCCCAGCGGGCCGAACCATATTCCAAACCATGTCGATATTTCTTGGCGTTCTTGCTTTTAAGATACACCGCCAGCCTCAGACTGCCTCCACAACACAGTCCTACCAACAAGTCCAATGGATGCAGGCTTGGCCAGAAACTTTGCAGCGCCCCAGGCAGAACCGCAATCAGCGAAAGAAACTTTTCTGAAGCATCCGCCCCTTGTGCCATTCGCCATGCCTCTCCAAAATTGGTAGCAAACAGCCCCAGCAGGATATACGGCATATTCAGCAAAATGAGCTTTTTGATGTCCAATGTCTTTTTCATCGTTCCAGCTCCTTTCGCTTGGTGCGATCCACCACAGCATTTTTAACCATCTCTTTGAACTGGTTAAGTTTTGCCAGTACGGACGGGCGCTCTGTTTTCGTTGCCTTTTTGACCTTTTTGTTGGTGTACTCTGTAAAAGCTGCTGTCAGAGCATCTGCATCACGGCCTTTGAAAAAAATCAGGTACTTTGGCGGAGAACTGCTGCGGTCCTTTTTCACCGCATAATCCACACCATATTTCCGGGCGATTTTCTCAAACTCCTTGATAGAGGGGTCTGTGATCTCAATGTTGGATATTCCCTGATTCTGCCCGACAAGCTGCTTCACAGTCTGTTTTCCATGCGGAACAACCGGCGCATCACGGCTTCTCTGTTTTTCCAGTTTCTTTTCCTTTCGATGTGCCATGTACTTGCTTATGGCAGCCTTAAACATTCTGCCGGTAAACTTTGTTCCACTGACAACCAGCGTCAAAGTTCTGTTTTCCACTTCTTCCTGCATTTTCTCGCCTCCTTTCCACGAAGTTTGCAGGGAATCTCTTTTTTTGCTAAGGCGGAACCACCAGCCGCCGGAGAAAATATTTCTTCATCGCTCCATCCCGCGGTTCTTTTTCTTTACCGGCTTCTTATCCGGCAGATTCCACTCTTCCCGAAACTCTGCCACACCTTTGAGGTCAAATGCCTTCAACTTCTCCAGATCAAAGGCAACGGCAGAATATTTTCCATAACCGGACTGCACCTGATAGGGAAGCACCTTCCCCAACTTGTTCTCTTTGATGAATCGCAGCAGGTCCTTGCTGATGTCACCGGAAATAAACGCCTCTCCGGGGTCCAGGGAATATCCTGGTAGGTTCACCGTCATATCTGCAAACGCCTCTGCTCCATCTTCTGTATGGGTAATCATGCCGATATAAAGCCGCTGATTATTCGCATACATTCCAAGTTGCAGCGATATGGTTTCTTCCCCATATTCCCACTTAAAGGGTACTTTCTTTTCCTCATTCATATCGGATTCCTCCTATCGTATCTGTTCTTTGTGGTCATAAAACAAATCTCCATTTCTGACCTTTGCATGGCTGAGAATCTTGATCTGCCCATTTGCCTGACTGTCCAGAGCTTTTTCATAGCCTATATCTGACAAAAACAGGCGGGTGCGTTCTCCTTTCCAGCCAACCGGGGAGTCATGCGTCAGTACATCAAAAATAATCATGTGCCGGGTGTTCTCCGTAAATCGCTGGAGATCCATGTAGTCATGACCGTGATAGTTCTGCGCCCCGGCTTTCTGGCGCATTTCCTCCATCAGCTGCCCGATTGTTTTGCCTTCCTGCATAAAACCCACTTCCTTTCCGTTCTTATGAGACCAGCAAGATCATCTCCCGCAGCTGAGCAAAGTAGAGCTTTCCCTTTGGCGTAACCAGCGTGTAGGAGCCGGTATGCCCGTGATTGCAGTAGTCTTTCACACAGAACAGCCCCGTATTTTTCACATTGGCATAGGGCAGCACATTGCCGTATGCTGTGCGGTACACAAACCGTCGTTCTATCAGAAACCGAACAAACCGGCGCTCCGGGACATCCAACTCTTTGGCGGTTGTCCTGAGATTGGTGCTGTGCTTTAAGTCGATGAACAGGTCATAGAAAGCGGCTTTGCCCTCCAGCTGTGCATTTTCCTTACGCAGAGAAATATTTGCTTCACGCTCAGCCAACAAGTCTGAGCAGAGCTTCATCAGAGCCTCCGGGGAAGTAGCTACCTCCCAAAGCTTCTCTCTTGTGAGATAGGCCCCGTGCTTGCGAATGGTAGGCAGAACCTCATCGAATACCCACTGTTCAAACTGTTCTGCCGATGGCAATTTGCTGTGAACAATCAGGCGGTACAAATCTCCTTCGGGGATAAAAGTCATACTGATTTTGCGGTCGGGGCTTTGTGGGTGAGGTGCGTCGCGTTTCACGACATACCTACAATGGCGGATAATTGCATCGCGGGAATTGCTGTACCCCAGCGCAGCGGCCACATCCGTTCCGCAGAACAGGTATTTGCCGTTTTCTTCGATGACCCGGATACTGCCAAACTCCGGGTTTTTGAAAATTTCCATCTGGTTCATGTCGTGCCTCCTTTGGCATGATAAAAGGCGGCCTTTACCAGCCGCCTGCGTGCATATCGTGGTTGACCAATGAAGTGAAGTGATTATTCATGGTGGTAGGCGCATTGAACAGCACCGCAAGCAGGTACTGCTTCATGTTGCGTACCTGGGTGGTGTTCTTTTGCAGACAGTCCATGACAAACTCGATGTGGGAGCTGTCCAGTTTCAAAAAACGGGAACGCACGATCTCGTGAGGAAAGTCTGCCCCAGAGATCCGGGTGGTCTTTCGTCTGGCACAGACCGTTTCTACCAACAGCTCTACGATCTCATTCAGGTCATCCAGGTAGAGAGGATAACGCTGCTTCAGACAGTCATACTCGATATTCTCCAAAATCAATTCCCGATAATTTTCTATCTCTGTGACAGACATCGCATCTCTTCCTTTCCGTTCCGGCGGTCTTGCCGCCGCTGTTTCCCGGAAGGGAATGGAATCGGTACTTGATCCATAAGTAATTGATTTTTCTGTATTTGATTTCTCTATATTTAATTCTGCGGGCTTTTCCGTATCCGGTTTTACCATATCCGGGTTTTCCGTATCTGGTGAAACCACATCTGACGGCAGCATATCCAGCTTCTTTGGCTGTGGCTGCTCATAAATGATGTACTCGGTATCAGTAATACGGCCATTCGCACCGCGAAGCTGCCTGCGGACAATATAGCCAGCTGTTTCCAACTCTTTGAGCGCAGAGCCAATGGCGTCCACACCCTCCTTACAGATGGAAGCAAGCCCTCTTGTAGTGTAATTCCACTCCTCTGGGAGCGACAGGATCATGGAGAGCAGACCCTTAGACTTTAAGGTCAGCCCCTTATCCTTCAGATGATAATTTGACATAACGGTGTAATCGCGTGTCCGTTGTACGCGGTAGACTGCCATTCACTTCACTCCTTCCTGTGGTCAGAAAATAACAAAAGCCGCTGTCAGTAAAGACGCGGCTCAAACTTCATAGAAAACTCCTGGTCTCCCATCAAAGGGATAGCGGCTGATGTCCTCAAAGGCGTCGGCAACCTCCTCCGCTGGATAGTCCTGCCAGTCCCGCTCCCTGACGATATGATGGATAGTACGGTAACAGGTAGAAAACCTTTCATACGCCGAACGGTATTTCGTATTCACGCAGGAGACATCCACAAACCGCCCGTCCTCCAAGAGCCATAGTTCCCGGATGCAAGAAACATCCACCTGCGTAGAATGACTCTGGATAGTTTTTTGGTAAATGCAAAATCCCCGCTGTGGAAACAACTCTGGCCCATAGTAGTTCAAGGAACACTCATGGTTTCCCGCGGTCTGGTAAGCAAGGACACTTTCCCCACGATAGCGGACAGACTGCGCCACAAGTTCCATGTTCAATCTGGAGAGCGCCCTTTTCCGCTCCTTTTTGTCGGGGAAAAGATAAAGATACGCCGTCCTGATGGCATTGCAAATTTCTTTTTCTCTAAACATCTTATTTTCTCCGTTTTTTCTTTACATCCAAGACATGACCCTCAATTACACGGGCGTACCTTTTGATTTTGATCTCCCGGCGCTGCTGGCTTTGCAGGGCGGCCTGATAACCGTCCTCAGTCAAAAACAGCCGCATTTCATCTCCGGGGCTTCCGTAAGCAGTGCTGGGACGCAGGACGGAAAACTCGATCATCCAGCGGGTGTTATCCCAAAACCTCTCTACGGCGAGAATGTTGTGTCCTTTCAGCTCACGGGCTGAAATATCCCTCATAGGCGGCTCCTTTCATCGTTCCTGGTCTCTCTGACGCTTTTTCTGCCATGCCTCCAGCAGCTTGATGATGGTTTCCTGCATCCGCTGGGGCGTATAGCTTTTAGGGAAATACTTCCGCAAAGTGTCAGAGGTAAATGTCACCCGGTCCAGATCACTTTTCTTTTCCTCACCCATGATGACACGCATCATATCGAGGGTCAGATGCCCCTCCTGGCTATATTTCTTGAGCCGCTGGGCTTGGGAAAGGGAAGGGGTAGCCTGTTCGCTGTCCATCGCGTCCAGCAGGTCTACCTGTTCCTCCTTTTTGAGAAAGGACAGCTCATAGGCAGGGTTCAGGGCAATCTTCTTTTCATCCACCATATCCATCAATTCAGGAATCAGCTCTGTCAGACGGATATAACGCTGTACCTGCCGTTGGCTTTCGCCAGCTTGATCTGCAACCTTTTGAATAGAGGTCTGCGACTTCTCGCCAACTTGGCGAGAAGTTAAATCGGTTCGTGCGCCCTGATGTTTGACAGCCTCCAGCTTCATTTTGTAGGCAAAAGCCCTTTCGCTTGGAAGAAGGCTTTCTCGCTGCAAGTTGCTGTCAACCATAATGATCGTGGCGGCATCATCATCCAAATCCCGAATAATGACAGGCATGGTCTCTTTTTCTGCCAGCTCACTGGCTCTGCGCCGCCTGTGTCCGGCTACCAGCTCATAGCCGCCCTCAGGGTCTGGTCGGGCAATCGCCGGAACCAGAACGCCATACTGCTTGATACTGTCAGCGGTCTCCATCATGGCTTCGTCATCCTTGACTTTGAATGGATGGTTCCTAAAGGGATGCAGTTCAGACAGCGGAATTTCCTGAATCTTTTCCAGCTTTGCATCCTGGCGGCCTTCTTCGGTGGAAAACAGATCATCTACCGAGGCCAGCTCTATTTTTTTCGCGCTGCTTTTCAAGTTTCAACACCTCCTTCGTCAGATTTTTGTAGCCCTCAGCCACCTTGCCGCTGGGATCATGGGCAAAAATGCTTTTTCCCTCGGCGCTGATTTCCTTAGCCCGGACAGAATGGGGGATCTCTGTGCCGAATACTTTGATTTTGCCGCCATAGGTCTCCCGCAGGAGCGCGGAGATCTCTTTGGCAAAGTTGGTTCGGCTGTCCACCATCGTCAGCAGGATACCGTCTATCTGGAGCTTGGGGTTGATCTGCCGCTTTACCTTGTTTACCGTGGAGAGCAGCTGTTCCAGCCCTTTGGCGGGCAGATACTCCGCCTGAACGGGAATAATGATCCTGTTCGCAGCGGCCAGCGCATTGACCGTGAGCATCCCCAGGGAGGGCTGACAGTCGATGAGGATATGGGAGTATTGCCCCTTCAGCGTGTCCAGATATTGCCGCAAGATAGTCTCACGGCTCATGGCGTTTACCAGAGAAACCTCCATACCGGAAAGCTGAATATCCGCAGGCATCAGGTCAACGCCTTCTGCATGATGCAGAATACCTTCTCCGGGGCGTATAGGCTGATCCATCAGAATTTTGCCCATTGCATCCGACAGTGTAAATGGCAGTTTGTCCGGTTGCGGATTTCCCAAGCTGATTGTCAGGCTTCCTTGTGGGTCCCCGTCGATCAAAAGCACTTTCTTTCCGGCCTGTGCCAGACCTATTCCCAAGTTGGCACAGGTTGTTGTTTTGCCAACGCCGCCTTTCTGGTTGGCAATGGCAATGATTTGTGTATTCAAATAAACCTCCTCCTTCTACAAAAAATATCCCTATTCCGAAAAATAGGGATGAAAAAAGCCGCTTACTCAAATAAATGAATAAACGGCTATGTAAGAAATATTCGATTGTAAGTAAAGTTTTATATCACTGCAAAATACCGAAGTGCATCTTTGATTGCTTCTACCTTTTCTGGTGTCGGATGCTTCCTCGGCTGTTTCAATTCTTCTACCGCATTAGGAGCATCATACATTGGCAAGCCTAAATCTCTCTTTACCTCTGCGATATATGCGGTATGTACTTTGAAGCCGTATTTCGCTTCTATGTACTCCTTAATCATTTTGTAGGTCACTTTTTCTTTGGGCTTGTACGCTTCGGCTCTTTTAGCAATACTATCTACCGGAATCTTGCCCTCGCCCTCTCCAAACTCCACATCAATGTGGATATAACTGTCGGCTTTTTTGTGGGATAAAAGAACTACCGTCTCCACTCCCGCCGTCTGCGGGAACATATCCACCGGCTGCACCTTCGTAAGCTCATAGCTTCCGTCCGCGCAGAGGAGCTTCAGATCCCGGGCGAAGGTGGCCGGGTCGCAGCTCACATAGACAATGCGCTCCGGGGCCATGGCAAGCATGGTCTCAAGGCAGGCGCTGTCACAGCCCTTCCGGGGCGGATCGATGACAATAACGTCCGCGTGAATGCCTTCTTTTTCATATTTCTCAGGCAGAACCTCTTCCGCCTTGCCCAGATAAAATTCCACATTGGAGATACCGTTTAGCTCGGCATTGTGCTTCGCGTCCTCCACAGCCTGGGGCACGATTTCCACGCCGTAGACCTTTTTCGCGCTCCGGGCCAGAAACAGGGAAATGGTTCCGATGCCGCAGTAGAGTTCCCAGACCGTCTCCTGACCGGATAGGCCTGCATATTCCAGAGCGGTACGGTACAGCTTCTCAGTCTGCACCGGATTTACCTGGTAAAAGGACAGGGGCGAAATCCGATAACTGATATCGCCGATTTTGTCCGTGATATAGGTCTGACCGCGCACCGGAATAATCTCATTGCCCAAAATCACGTTGGTGTTCTTCTGATTTACATTCAGGGTCAGGCTGGTCATGCCCGGAATCATAAAGAGGCGGTCCGCCAGCTTCTCGATTTGCGGAAATTTTCGGCCATTGATAACCAGGCTTACCATAATTTCGCCGGTGGCGAAGCCTTTCCGGATCAGCACATGGCGCAAAAGTCCCTTTCCGGTATTCTCATCGTACGGCTCGATGTGATGCTCATTCAGAAAATCGAGAATCATTTTCAATATAGTCTGATTCTCCCGGATTCCCAGAGCACAGTCCGTCTCCGGCACGATGCTGTGGGTGCGGCCCGCGTAGAAGCCGGTCACGATACGGCCCTCCTTGTCCTTTCCGAATGGAAACTGGGCCTTATTGCGGTAGCGGTAGGGCTCGTCCATGCCCAGGACCGGACCCACCGGGGGATCGGTGAAACCACCCAGGCGCTTTAGATCCTCGCGCACCTTTTCTTCTTTATATAAGAGCTGTTTTTCATAAGAAAGCCCCTGAATCTGACAGCCGCCGCAGCGTCGGTGCTGGGCGCACCGGGGCTCCTCCCGATCGGGAGACAGCTCCAGAAGCTCTACAAGCCTCGCAAAAGCATAGGTCTTTTTTACTTTCGTCAGACTGACCCGCGCCTTATCTCCGGGAAAGGTATCTTTTACAAAAAGGGGATAGCCATCCATTTTGCCTATCCCCTCTCCTGCGCTTCCCATCGATTCGATTGTCACTTCCACCAAATCGTTCTTTTTCAACTTAAACCTCCGTCTTACGCAGATTAGACTCGAAGAACCGGTTGTAACCAAGCCAGCCCATATTGGTACCTGCTGCCTTGAAGATCTCCTTCATGGTCTCCATCTTCGCGTCTGTATTGTCCGCCAGATTCAGCGCCATAGCCTCGGCCAGAGCCGGTTTCTTCGGGGAGCCGTACTCCAGCTCTCCGTGATGGGCCAGGATGCAGTGCTTCAATTCATTTTCCAGCTTCTTTGGGAAGCCCGGAATCTGATGCGCCCGCTCGGCTACCATCTCGCTGCCCATGGCGATATGGCCCAGCAGCTGTCCCTCATCTGTGTAATCATTTTCCGGAAACTCGGAAAGCTCATAGACCTTGCCGATATCGTGGCACATGGCTGCTGTATACAATAAATCCCGGTTCAGATAGGTATAATTCTTTACATAATATTCGCAGAGCTTCGTTACATTTAACGTATGCTCCAACAGGCCGCCCACGAAGCTATGATGCACGGTCTTGGCCGCGGAATGGAACTTGAAGCCCTTGATAAATTCCGCATCATCCACGAACAGGCTCTTTAAGAGCGCCCGCAGATGGGGTTCCTGCACCTGATTGGCGTAGCCCATCAGTTCCTGATACATTTCTTCTATATCCCGCTCGCTGACCGGCAGGTAATCCGCCGGATTGTACTCGCCCTCCCGGGCCTTTCTGACGCGCTTTACGTTCAGCTGCAGCGCGCCCTGAAAGCTGGTGGCATCCGCCATAATATCAATATAGTCCATCGCTTCAAAATCATCGATCCCCTGAGAATTGGGATCCCAGATCTTGGCGTCCACCGTGCCTGTCTTATCCTGCAGAATCAGGTTTTCGTATGTTTTTCCATTTTTTGTAACCGCAGACTGACGCTGCTTGCACAGATAGATACCGGAAATGCGCTCGCCTTCCCGGATAGTCTCAATATATTTCATCTTTCATACTCTCCTCATAAATTCGTAACTGTCCGTAGCTGTTCAGTACATTCATTCAACGCACTATTTTAACACATCCAGCTTCACACTGCACGCAATTTCTTTATATTCTTCTTTTCCCTGGCGCATGACCTTCACCTGGATCACCTGATCCTTGGAGAATTTCAGCAGCATTTCCTGAATCTCCGTCACGCTCGCAACAGCCTTCCCGCTGATCTCGATGATCACATCGCCCGCCTGCAGACCGCCGTTCAGGGCCGGGGAATCCGGCTCCACATCGGACACGTAGACGCCCGTGGGGATGCCCTGGCTCTCCGCGATCTCCGCCGTTACCTGGCTGCCCTTGATGCCCATGTACACCAGATCCTGGCTGTTAGACAGATGCTCAATGACTGCCTTCATATCGGAAATGGCATAGGCCGTCAGGGCTCGCTCATTGGATGCATGGAGATAGGTGTCCTCAATAAGGCCGATGACCTGTCCGTCCAGATTCACCAGCACGCCGGTACCGCCGTCGGAACGCTCCATATCGGTAATTAGAAGCCGGTATTCGCCGTCGATAACGCTGGTCTTATGGCCCGGCGCCACCAGATTGCCGAATTTCAGGGAACCGGCAAAGCCTGCGGGACTGCCCACGGCAATGACGCTGTCGCCCGCCTTCACACTCTTGGAGCTGCCCAGATCCGCGATTTTTACCACTTCCATGGTGCCCGCGTCCACCGCTGCCAGATTCACGCTCACAATAGCCATATCGGTTACCCGGTCATAATTCTTCAGGACCGCATCCTGACTTTTTCCATCCACAAAAGTGACCTGAAGCTTGCTTGCGTCCTTCACCGGCTCGTAAGGCGTCAGAATCAGAAGCTCCACGCCGTTATTGCCCACCAGAAGACCGCTGATCTCCCGACGACTCTCATAGGTCTCGTTGAACCAGTCGGTGTCGCTGCTGGCTGCCGTCACGGTCACTAAGCTCTTATTTACCTCGCCGGCTACGGCCTTCAGCTTTGTATACAATTTCTGATAATCCGCCAATTCCAGCTCCTGGGGCTCCGTAATCACAACCGTCTCTCCGGTCGGCTCCTGGGTCACCTCGTCCGGCTCGTCGTCCCGTGGAATCGTGATCTCCGTCTTCTCCTCCTTACCAAGGGCGCGCTCCATAAACGGCTGAAGCTTCACGAACACGAAGCAGGCCACCGCGCCGCACAGAGCCGCCACCAACAGCCAGTAGCAGAGCTGGCGGAACCGTCTGGTCTGGTAAAAGGGCTGTTTTTTTATCTTTTCTTTTACAAAGGAAAATTCTTCATCGTTTGATTTTCTTTCTTCTGCCATAGAAACCCTCCGAAGCCAATAAGGAGAGTTTGGGACCGAGTCCCAAACTTGGATATCACGAATTGCTCCGCCTTACGGCTCCCGCAATTCTACGCCCATTCGGAATCCGCAGATTTGCTCCGCAAATCGCTACTTCCTCATGTGCGGCGGGTTCCAAAGAGAAAGTCCTTATCATGCAAGCATGAACGGCCTTCCTCCTTGTAACCCTTGATATCCATATTTTAATACATTTTTACAGGAGTGTCCACATATAAAAACCCTCTTTTCATTCTATCCAAAGTGCGGTATACTTTAGGTATTATGAATAGAAAAGCTTATCACACACTGGAATTTTATAAAATTATCGAGCATCTGGCCGCCGAAGCGGGAAGCGCAGGCGGACGCAAACGCTGTATGGAACTTACTCCCATGCAGGATCTGGCGGCGATTACGGCCGCACAACAGGAGACTGAGGACGCCCTGACGAGACTTTACCGCAGAGGCGGCGTGGGCTTCTCCGGCACCAGGGACGTACGCGCTTCCCTGAAGCGTCTGGAAATCGGAAGCACCTTAAATATTCCGGAGCTTCTGGACGTCTGCTCCCTTCTGGAGACAGCGGCCCGGGCGAAGCAGTATGCCCATCAGAACGAGGGCCGGGAGGAAGATCCGGATTCCCTCGATCCACTTTTTGACGCGCTGGAGCCCTGTACCCAGCTCTCCGGCGAAATCCGCCGCTGTATTCTCTCGGAGGATGAGATAAGCGACGACGCCAGCCCTGCCCTGCACCATGTACGCCGCTCCATTCTGGCGGCCAACGACAAGATTCATTCGACCCTGTCCGGCATGGTCAATGGCTCCGCGCGGACTTATCTGCAGGATGCCGTCATCACCCAGCGAAACGGCCGCTACTGTATCCCGGTCAAGGCCGAATACCGCAGCCAGGTGCCCGGCATGATTCACGACCAGTCTTCCACCGGTTCCACCCTGTTCGTGGAGCCCATGGCCGTCGTAAAACTGAATAATGATTTAAAGGAATTGTATCTGAAGGAGCAGGAAGAAATCGAGCACGTTCTGGAAGCCTTAAGCAACCAGACCGCGTTCTGTACTGAGGAGCTGGACCAGGACTACAATATCCTGACCACCATCGACTTCATTTTCGCCAAAGCCAAGCTGGCAAAGGATATGAAGGCCACCCGGCCGGAGTTCAACGAAAAACGGCAGATCTATATTAAAGAAGGCCGTCACCCGCTGCTGGATCCGAAGAAGGTGGTCCCTGTCACCATCCGTCTGGGACAGGACTTTGATCTGCTCATCGTTACCGGTCCCAATACCGGCGGTAAAACGGTATCCCTGAAGACCACCGGTCTTCTGACCCTGATGGGCCAGGCCGGACTCCATATTCCCGCCGCCCAGAATTCTGAACTGGCCGTCTTCGACGACGTGTACGCAGATATCGGCGACGAGCAGAGCATTGAGCAGTCCTTAAGTACCTTCTCGTCCCATATGACCAATATCATCCGGATTCTGAACGAGGCTTCCTTAAATTCACTGGTGCTTTTCGACGAGCTCTGCGCCGGAACCGACCCCACCGAGGGCGCGGCCCTGGCTATCGCGATTCTGTCCCACTTGCATAAAATGGGCATCCGCACCATGGCCACCACCCACTACAGCGAGCTGAAGGTCTTCGCCCTCTCCGCTGACGGCGTGGAAAATGCCTGCTGCGAATTCGACGTGGAGACCTTAAGCCCCACCTATCGGCTTCTCATCGGTATTCCCGGCAAGAGCAATGCCTTTGCCATCTCCAGGAAGCTGGGGCTGCCCGACTTCCTCATCGAGGACGCGAAAGGCCACTTAAGCGAGCAAAATGAGAGCTTTGAGGATCTCTTATCTGATCTGGAGAGCAGCCGCCGCACCATTGAGCTGGAGCAGGCAGAAATTCAGGAACATAAAGAGGAAATCCGTTCCCTCCGGGAGGCTCTGGAGAAGAAGCAGGAGAAACTGGACGCCCAGCGCGACCGTATCCTGCGGGAAGCCAACGAACAGGCCCGCAAAGTCCTGCAGGAGGCCAAGGATTACGCCGACGAGACCATGAAGAACTTCCATAAGTTTGGCAAAGCAAACATTTCCGCAAGTGAGATGGAGGCGGAGCGGGCCAAGCTGCGGGAGCGTATGAAGAAGACCGAAAAGGCCATGAGCAAGGATGTGGCAAAGAAGCCGAAGAAAGCGCTGAAGGCCTCTGACCTGCACCTGGGCGATACCGTAAAGGTACTGAGCCTGAATCTCCAGGGCACGGTCAGCACCCTGCCCGACGCCCGAGGCAATCTCTATGTGCAGATGGGTATCCTGCGTTCGCAGGTGAAGCTCACCGATCTGGAGCTGGTGGAGGAGGCTGTCATCACCGCCAAGCAGTTCCAGCGCACCAGCGCAGGCAAGATTAAGATGAGCAAGTCTGCCAGCGTCAGCACCGAGATCAACCTTATCGGCATGACTGTAGACGAGGCTCTGGCCCATCTGGATAAATATCTGGACGACGCTTATCTGGCTCATCTTCCTTCCGTCCGCATCGTACACGGAAAAGGCACCGGAGCGCTCCGGAAGGCCGTACAGGGACTTTTAAAGCGCAACAAATACGTGAAATCCTACCGCCTGGGCGAGTTCGGCGAGGGCGACGCAGGCGTTACGATTGCAACCTTTAAACAGGAGTAGAAGAATGGTAGCAAAACAGAAAATTCTCATCGTCGACGACGATAATAATATTGCAGAGCTGATTTCTCTGTATCTGACCAAAGAATGCTATGAGACCATGATTGTAAATGACGGCGAGGAAGCCCTGAAGGTCTTCGATACCTTCAAGCCCCAGCTAATTCTGCTGGATCTGATGCTGCCGGGCATCGACGGCTATCAGGTCTGCAGAGAGATCCGCGCCAAGTCTAACACGCCGATCATCATGCTGTCCGCCAAGGGCGAAGTCTTTGACAAAGTTCTGGGGCTTGAGCTGGGCGCGGACGACTACATCATCAAGCCCTTTGATTCCAAGGAACTGGTGGCCCGGGTTAAGGCCGTGCTCCGACGGTATCAGCCTGTGAAGCCTGCGGAAACCTCTGCGCCTGCCGCCAAGATCGTGGAATACCCGGATCTGGTCATCAACCAGACCAATTATTCCGTGCTCTATCAGGGCAGGCCCGTGGATATGCCGCCCAAGGAGCTGGAGCTTCTGTATTTTCTGGCTTCCTCTCCCAATCAGGTGTTTACCAGAGAGCAGCTTCTCGACCACATCTGGGGCTACGAGTATATCGGCGACACCCGGACCGTGGACGTCCACATCAAGCGTCTCCGGGAGAAGATCGGAGATCATCCCAGCTGGAGTCTGACCACGGTCTGGGGCATCGGCTACAAATTTGACGTCAAAGGATAACAGATGATGAAGCACTCCCTTTACCTGAAATTCATACTGGCCTATATGATCTTCGGCTTCTTAAGCTTCTTTACCATCGCGGTATTCAGCTCCCAGATGACGCTGAATTACTTGACCGGACAGGAGGCGGAGGATCTGTATCGGGAAGCCAACTATATTTCCTCGAATTTCGTGCGGAATTATTATTCGGACGCGGCGGATTCCCGCTCCTTAAATACGATTCACTCCCATTTTCAGGCGCTTAGCACCTATCTGGGCGCTGATATCTGGCTGTTGAACACGGACGGCACGGTGCTGGTCAATTCCGCCGGCGGCTATTCCAGCGAGTCTGCCACGATCATCGAGGATTTTGATCCGACGGATATGGGCAGCAATTATTATATGATCGGCGACTTCTATGGCATGTTCCGGGAGAACACGCTCTCGGTGGCCGCGCCTGTCACCTACAATTTCAAGCCCCGGGGCTATGTGCTGATTCATCTGCCCATGTCAGTATTGACCGGGGAGCGGGATACCCTGTTAAATATCACCTACATGACCCTGCTCTTTATTTTCGCCTTTTCCCTGTTGGTGCTGGGCGTCTTTACCTTCGCCGTGTACCGTCCTCTGCTGAAAATCACATCGGCTGCCCGGCAGTACGCAGAGGGTAATTTCTCCTATGCCCTGAAGATCGCCGGGGAGGATGAGATCGGCCAGCTAGCCGCCACCCTGAACTATATGGCCCATGAGCTGGGTGAGACCGACGAATACCAGAAGAAATTTGTGGCAAATATTTCCCACGATTTCCGCTCACCGCTGACCTCGATTAAAGGCTATGTGGAAGCGATTCTGGACGGTACCATCCCCGCGGAAATGCAGGAAAAGTACCTGAAAATCGTTCTCATGGAGACCGAACGTCTGAACAAGCTGACCAGCGGACTTCTGACCCTGAATTCTTTCGACACGAAGAAAAACCGGCTGGATATCACGGATTTCGATATCAATGCGGTGATCAAGGATACGGTAGCCTCCTTCGAGGGCCGCTGTACGGTCCGCCACATTTCCATGGAGCTGCTCTTCGACGCCAGACAGCAGTTTGTCTCCGCAGATATGGGCAAAATTCAGCAGGTTATGTACAACCTTCTGGACAACGCCATCAAATTCAGTCCGGACAATTCTGTCATCACCATCGAGACAACCCTGCGGCACGAGAAGGTCTTTATCTCCGTCAAGGACCAGGGCATCGGCATTCCCCGGGACAGCATGAAGAAAATCTGGGAACGTTTCTACAAGACCGACACCTCCCGGGGCAAGGACAAGAAGGGCACCGGCCTGGGACTGTCTATCGTGAAAGAGATTATCGCATCCCATGGGGAGCATATCAACGCCATTTCCACGGAAGGCGTGGGGACAGAGTTTATTTTTACGCTGCCAAGGGTGCATACAGAAGAAGAGTAAAGAAAAAGGGCGCCACCCATCCAAAGCAGAATGGGCAACGCTCTTTTCCGGGATTTTCGGTTATTACAGTTCTTTTCGCAGGATGTCTCCCACTCCGCCACCGGTATGAATCAGATAAAACTCTTCCTTTGTATACCCTGTTTCCTCCATGGCCGTAAAGGCGATGGCATCAAAAGCGGAAATAGAAGCCAGGGTGCTGGCAGAGGAGATGATTCCCCATTTATCCGGCTCCCGGTCAATTTTAATTTTCAGTACGATATCCGCCGCCTGACCCAGCTTGGAGTTTTCATTCTCTGTCACACCAATGACCGTCAGGCCCTTTTTCTGTGCCGCCGGAATGTAATTCAGAATCTCCTGGGTATTGCCGCTTTTACTCAGCAGAATCAGAATATCGCCCTGCTGCATCGCCCCCAGACCTCCGTGGATGGAGTCTGCCGGAGACAGGAAGAATGCGGGAATCTCCACAACTGAAAGCGTGTGGGCAATCCGCTTCGCCGCCTGTCCTGCCGTTCCGCATCCGGCCAGAATCACCTTCTTACTGTTCTTCTTTACCTGGCACAGCAATTCGGTAATCTGGGACATCACATTGTAATCTACTCGTTCTGCTACTTTACGAATCGTCTCCGCTTCGTCTATCATGACCTGTTTCAAACGTTCTTTTCTGTCCATAATTATTCTCCCAGCTTCAGACCACTCTGCAGGCTTAAGAGGCGGATGCCCGAGGGCGTCCGGAACACGTTTCTGCAGAAGGCCTCTATCGTCTCACTTTTCTTCTGTCCCTCATAGGAATTTACCAGGAAATCCGCCTCCAGAAGAATCTGATAATCGATTCCTTTCACATTCGTATAAGTATGATGATGACCTACCAGGAAGCTTACACGGGAAATCAATTCTGCGTCGTAGCCAAGCTCCGTCAGCATTTTTTCCGCCAGCGCCGGCCCCTCTTCCTCCTGATGCTTTCCCGTGCACTTTCCATATTTTTCCATGCAAACTTTAATACCAATGTCATGGACGATAGCCGCCGTCTCCAGAATCTCCTGGGTCTGCTCATCCAGTTCTTCCATCTTTCCTATCTGCCGCGCGAAGCCCCACACCTTCAAAAAATGCTGGATCCGCATGGGATCTCCATGATCAAATTCCATCATGGTTTCCAGAAGCTTTACCTGCTTTGTTTCGTCCATAACACAGCTCCTTATAACAGAATCGGTGACTCATACAGCTTCTCCGGCATACGGATCTGCACGCAGCCGCCGTCTACCGCCAGAGTTTCACCGGTAATGCCGTCACTCTCCCCGCTTGCCAGAAATAATACCGCCGGAGCGATTTTTTCTGCTGTGTTTAATTCAGGAAGCGCGCCCATCAGGCGGAAGCTCTCCAACACATGGGCCGGTCGTTTCTCGTTATTGGTCACGGTCGTACCCGGCGCTACCGCATTGACATAGATTTCATGGGGTCCCAGCTCCAGAGCCATAGCACGGGTCAGATTTACAACTGCCGCCTTAGCCGCGCAGTACACGCTCATGCCTCGTTCTCCGTAATAAGCTGCCGTAGATGCAATATGTATGATCTTGCCCTTCTTTTTTTCATCAATCATATCTTGTGACACAGCCTGGCTTAAAAAATATACGGACTCGATATAATCGCTGAAGCCCTTGCGGAAATCCGCCCGGTTCGTCTCCAGGAATGGTTGTCCCTTCCACCAGGCTGCGTTATTAACCAGAATATCGATCCCGCCGAAAACTTCCTTCATCCGTTTCAGAAGCACCTCCGGCGCATCCTCCGCATAGAGGTCACAAAGTGTATACTCTGCCTTTCCTCCCTTTTCACGGATCTCCTTTACCACCGCTTCACAGCGCTCTGCATTTCGTCCCATAACCATAACCAAAGCGCCTTCTGCTGCGAACAGCTTTGCCGTCTCATACCCGATACCGCTGCTGCTTCCTGTAATCAGGGCAGCCTTTCCTTCCAGACGTCCCATAGGCTATACCTTCTTCTTCCCTTTACTGTAAATACTTACCACTGCCTGCGCCATAATAACGATGAGGAGTACAGAACCGACTACTACGTCAGACCACACTGCGCTCAGTACATTCTGCATACTGAAGATATTGGAGAAGGAGGACATAATCAGGGTTCCGATAAAGGTTCCGGACACCTTACCCACGCCTCCGGTCAGCTTCGCGCCGCCCAGTACAACTGCCGCGATAGCGTACATCTCATAGCCGGTTCCGGCCAGCGGAGAGGCTACGCCTACACGGGAGGTATAAATCATACCGCCGATACAGGTCAGCACGCTGCAGATAACATGGGCAGTAATCATAGTCTTCGGTACACTGACGCCCATCATATTGGCCGCTTCCAGATTACCGCCTACGATGTACATAGAGCGTCCGATAAACCGACGGTTTAATACATAAGCCGCAATCAGGGTAGCGATGATAAAAAGAATCAACGGCAACGGAACTATATTACTAAAGGTCAGCCGGCCAAGAGCCAATACCGGGAATGGAATACTTGCTACCTTGTAGGTCGTCTGATCGCAGAACATCTGCACCAGTCCGCGGACAAACATCTGTGTCGCCAGGGTGGCGATAAAGGCCGGAATCGAAAGCTTCTCAACCAGAAGTCCGTTCACTAGACCTACCACTGCGCCTGCCAGAAGCGGAACCACGAAGGCCAGAACAATATTGTACTGGGACAGGTTCAGCATCAGATAGCCGGAGAGGGCAAATACCGAAGCCACACTCAAGTCGATGGAACCACAGAGTACCACAAAGGTCATTCCGATTCCGATAAAGCCCATCAGGCTGGCAGAACGGAGCAGGTTTGTCAGGTTTTCCGGTGAGACGAAGGTTCTCTGTACACAGACACCCACCAGAAGTACAATCAGAAGACCCACCAACGCGATGTTATTGCTGAAAAATGATTTTGCCTTGTTCATGTTTGTCTCCCTCCTTATTTTGAGCGCTTTCCTATTCCGTGGAAATACAGAGCCGCCAGAACAATGCAGGCCTTCAACATCAGAGTTACCGGATAAGATACGTTGTTCATATTGCACATCATAGTAATCAGCTGAAGCACAAACGTACCACATACGGTTCCGATGATGTTCGGATAGCCTCCGTCAATGGGAGTTCCGCCAATCAGCGTTGCCGCAATAGCGTCGATCTCCATATCCGTTCCGATGGTAGACGGATGGGCGCTGGATACGACTACCGCCTCCAGCATACCTGCCGCCCAGGCCAGTGCGCCTGTGATGGCGTAGCAGAAAATAACGATTTTCACTGTATTAATACCACAGTTTCTCGCAGCCACCGGATTGTTGCCGTAAGCCTCGATTCTGGCTCCCAGCTTCATTTTATTAACCAGGATGTATACAACTGCCACTGCAATGATTACGATAAAGAAATGAACCGGAATATGTCCAAATATCGGCTGCGTAAAAAGCTTTGTCAGGTTCGGGGCCGTATAGGTAACATTCGCCGCGCCGCTGATTCCCTTTGCCATACCGCGCATGATATAGCGCAGAGCCAGGGTAGCCACCATGGGCAGAATCGCAAGCTTCGAAACCGCCACGCCCGCCAGACAGCCAAAAGCGACAACCAGTAAAATCGAAAAAATAATCAAGGCCGGAGACTGGCGTACAATTCCCAACGCCGCCAGCACGGAACCCAGCGCCATGGCAGAGCCTACGGAAATATCGATACCACCGGTAGCGATAACCAGCGACATACCCAGAGACACGAGACATACTCTCGATACCTGTTTAAAAAAGTTGTTGAACGTAATCCAGCTCAGGAAATTATTCGTAGCCACGATATTAAAAACCAGCAGCACCAGGAATAAAATCAGAGCGATATTCTTTTTAAAGAATACCAAATCGAACTTGATGCCCTTCTCTTTTGTCATCTCTTATTTCTCCTTTCCTGTAGCAATGGTTTCCATAATACTCTTTTCCGAAATGTCTCCTCCGGACAATTCACCCATAGCCTTGCCATCACGGAGTACCAGAATCCGGTCGCAGTTGCGGACAAGCTCTGCCATCTCAGAGGAGATAAACAACACGCTGATACCGTTGGCTGAGAAATCATGAATCAGCTTCTCAATCTCTGCCTTCGCTCCTACGTCAATGCCTCGGGTCGGCTCATCCAGAATAATCAGCTTCGGATGAATTGCCATCCACCGGGACAGGATAACCTTCTGCTGATTTCCACCGGACAGATTCTTGATCAGCTGCTCCCCACTGGGTGTTTTGATCAGAAGCTTCTGAATGTAATCGTCTGAAAGCTGTTTTCTCTTTTTGGAATTGATGAAACCACCCTTTGTCAGATTATCCAGGGAACAAATGGTCAAATTGTTCTGTACGGTTACATCCGGGAAAATACCCTCCTCACGGCGATTCTCTGTACAGAAGGCCAGGCCCGCTTTGATAGCGTCCTCCGGGGATTTAATCTTTACCTGCTTGCCTTCCACATAGATTTCTCCGGAATCCGGATGGTCACAGCCGAAGATAATGCGGGCTGTCTCCGTACGTCCTGCGCCCAGAAGACCTGCCAGGCCCAGAATCTCTCCCTTTTTAATATGAAAGCTTACATCGTTTACATAGGGCACCCGGATCAGGTTTTTAACCTCCAGGACGTCCTCTTTATCACTGAAGTCACGGATCGGAAGGGTTCTTTCCAGCTTAACCTCTTTCTTTCCGAGCATAGTTTTCAATAACTCATATTCTGACAGCTCCTCCGTCTTCCAGGTGCCCATATAATGGCCGTCCTTCAGTACGGTGATTCTGTCACATTTCTTATAGACCTCATCCAGCCTGTGGGAAATAAAAATCATGGATACCCCTTTTGCTTTCATCTTGTCCATGATTCCAAAGAGGATTTCTACCTCGTTAGTATCCAGGGAAGATGTGGGCTCATCCATAATCAGAAGCTTACAGTTGAAGTTTACCGCGCGGATAATTGAAATAATCTGTTGCTTTGCGGTACTGTAATTATTCAGTGTCTTCCTTACATCAATATCAATTCCCACTTCATCAATCAGCGCCTGCGCATCCTCGTGCATCTTCTTCCAGTCAATTCCTGATTGATTATAAGGATAATGTCCCAGGAAAATGTTTTCGCTGACTGTCAGATAAGGAATCATGTTCAGCTCCTGGTAAATGGTGCTGACTCCCGCTTTCTGCGCGCTCTGTACCGTCGTAAATTTTCTCTCCTCATGGTCAAAAATAATCTGGCCGGCATCTGCTTTATAAAGACCTGTTAATATTTTAATGAGCGTTGATTTTCCGGCTCCATTTTCTCCCATCAGGGCATGAATTTCACCTTTCTCTACGGAAAATTCAATATTGTCAAGCGCTCTTACTCCTGCAAATTCTTTTGTCAATCCATGTACTTCCAATATATTTTCGCTCATACGTCCGCTCCTCTTTATGATAAGAGACTGCTGCAGCACAGCAGTCTCTTTTTCATCAAATTTTCCTCGTCAGAGGTGTGCCGATTACCAGCTCTTAGAATCCTAAATCGTAGTTTTCATCTACATTTGTTGCATCTACCGGTACATCCTCGATAGCATAGAAGGTATCCAGCTTCTCGCCTGCCATACCAGCTTCAATTCCGTCGAATACTTCGTCTGCGAACTTCGGTGTGCAGGTGATGGTTGCGGAAATAGTTCCGGCCTTGATTGCGTCGAAGGTCTCATACATTCCGTCTACACCAATGATGTATACATCTTCGTTAATCTTAAGTCCTGCGGACTGGCAAGCCAGAGATACACCAAGTGCCATCTCGTCGTTGTGGCAGTAGAATACGTCAATGTCGCCGCCTGTGGACTGAAGAACGTTCGCTGCTACCTCCTGTGCCTCTGTACGGGAGAAGTTTGCTGTCTGCTGTACTACGAAGTCAAAATTGCCCTTCTCCTCTGCTACTGCATGGAATCCATCGGAACGGTCACGCACGTCGGTACCACCCAGGATACCCTGAATCTCTGCTACCTTAATGGTATCCAGTCCCTTATCGGTGCAAGCCTTATATGCCCACTCGCCTGCATACCGGCCCTCAGCTACGAAATCAGATGAATAGAAGGTTACGTAATCAACACCCGGTGTGCCGTTGGAGCCTCTCGCCTTCATGATAACCGGAACTCCTTTTTCCTTACACTTATCAAGTGCAGGCTGGATAGCGTCTCCGTCAACTGCGGTGATTACAATTACGTTACATCCCTGTGCCAGAAGAGACTCTACATCGGAAAGCTGCTGCTCGCTGTCGCCCTCTGCGTTTACGATGGTGATCTTGTAGCCACGCTCGTCTGCTGCTCTCTGCATATCCTCGCTCTCTACGGTACGCCAGGTGCTTGCCAGGTCTGCCTGGGAATATCCTACATAAAGCTCGTCCTTAGACGGCCATTTCCACTCTGTAGCCTCTGTAGCCTCTGTGGAAGCTGCTGTGTCCTTGCTCTCTGCTGCATCTGTTGTTGTCTCGGTTGAACTGCTGTCTGTTGTGGTGCTTCCGCCTTCCATGGATGCGCCGCCACATGCTGCCAGGGAGCATGTAATGGTCAGGGAAAGAAGTAATGCTGCCGCTTTTCTCAATTTCATAAATTTTACCTCCACTTTTGTTAATCCTTTTTTAATTACGATCGCGCATTTGGAATTCCTTTTGCTACAATTCATTCTAGCCGTTTGAAGCATTGGAGTAAATATTCTAGTGCTTTTTTTACTATTTTGTCCTTTTAATCGGCTCTTTTTTATGCGTTTTTACTTTTTTTCAGTAATTTTTCACAGTTTTTTCATTTTCTCTGCTTCATTTTGAAGTATTTACTTCGCAGTTTTATTTCATTTCGCTGAGACGTTTTCCCACGTCTCCGCCGGGATGAATCTTTAAGAAACCCTTCTGGCTGAAGCCCTTCATACGGGAAATCGCGATAGCAATGGCGTCAAACACTGCCAAAGTAGCCAAAATACTGCCTGTGGCCAGTACGTTGTACTCATCCGGTTCCTTTTCGACCTTAATTTTCAGAACCAGATCGCTCTCCTTTGCAATATAGGATTCTTCATTCTCCGTCACTGCAATCAGAAGCGCGCCGCGTTCTTTACAGGGAGCAATCATCTTATTGAGTTCTTCTGTGTGGCCGCCTTTGGAAAGCAGTACCAGGATATCATCCTTCTGTACCACGCCCATGCCGCCGTGAAGGGCGTTGGCCGGGGACAGAAACAGCGCCGGACAGTCCACGCAGCTTAAGGTATGTTCAATTTTCTGCGCAGCAGTGCCCGATGTTCCGCAGCCTGTCAGGATCACCTTACCCTTACAGTTCAGAAACGCGTTCATGACTTTTTCGATCTGCTCCTCGGATACCGTTTTTTCCAGTTCCGCTATAATTTCGGATTCACAGCGCAGTGTATGTACCACGGATTCTCTGATATTCATAGTCCTTCTCCTTATTTCTTGTGCTGTCCATAGTACGCGTTCGGACCAAATTTACGGTTATAATGCTTCATCTTAATGTTATCCTTGATCAGCTCGCACTTTCCGCCTGTCGCAATCTCGTCAAAAATTGCCATTTTTGCCACATACTCCAGAACCTGCGCGTGCAGCACTGCAGCGTGCGGAGTCTTGCCCCAGGTAAACGGCGCATGGCTGTGTACCAGAACTGCCTGCATTTCCACGCAGTTTCTCTTTTCGAACTCCTCCAGAATTACTTTTCCGGTATTTTTCTCATAAGCCTCTTCAATCTCCTCTGTGGTCATCAGACGGGTGCAGGGGATATCTCCGAAGAAATAGTCGCAGTGTGTGGTTCCATAGCAGGGAATATTCTTTCCCATCTGCGCCCACATGGTGGCAAACTGGGAGTGGGTGTGTACAATACCGCGGATTCCCTGATCCTTGAATGCCTTATACAGCTCGATGTGGGTATCTGTGTCTGTAGACGGAACATAGTCGCTGTCTACCACATTTCCATTCAGATCGACCGGCACCATCTGATCCGGTCTGAGCTCCTTATACGGAACGCCGCTGGGTTTAATTACCATCAGTCCGCTTTCCTCGTCATACCCGGATACATTTCCCCATGTGGAGATAACCAGCTGCTTCTCTACCAGCTCCATATTAGCCTCGTAGACCTCTTTTTTTAATGCCTCCAAACTCATTTCTATAACTCCTCCTTATAATAAAATTTAATTTATCATTTAAATCCTTTCCCTCGTATCTTGTTCAGTTCAAAGGATTTAGATGCGCTGTTTAACCGCTTTTCATAGCCCTTATCCGAGCGTACAAGCACACTCAGATACAGTGCGTCGATAACCATCTGCTCCGCAACACGCCGGGCTACAATATCCTTTCCCACTGTCACATCGCTGGTGGCAATAAACAGACTGATATCCGAAAGCCGTAAAAGCGGAGATTTACTCATTTTTGTAATACAAATAATGGTCGCTCCCCGTTCATCCGCTACCTTGGCCGCATTCAGGACGGTACGCGATTTTCCTTCGTAAGAAATGATAACCGCCACGTCTCCGGGGCCCAGATTACTGGCCTCCATCAGCTGCATAACCGGATCCTGCTGTGCGGAGCCCGGGATTCCCAATCTGCCGAATTTAAAATAAAACAACTGGCATACCGCTGCAGAATCGCCTGTCCCAAAGAAATGAATTGATTTTGCCTTCAGGAGAACCTGTACAGCCTCTTCATAAGCTTCCTTGTCTGCCAGAAGGATAGTATCTGTCAAAGTCTGCATATTGCTTTTATATACCTTCTGCAAATTGTCCAGAACAGAATCCTCTTTATGTATTTCCTCTACTGTCATAATGCTGCTGTCATTCAATGCATTGGCAAAGGCCTGTTTCATTTCCGAAAAACCGGAATAGCCCATTTTCCTGCAAAAACGGATAATCGAAGCATCTGAACTGTCCGTTTCTCTGGCAAGCTCCGCCAGTGTCATCAGACAAATCAGCTCCGGTTTTTCCAGCAGCGCCTGCGCCACTGCTTTTTCCGCCCTCGGCAGGGTCGGAATCAGAAATCTCAGTTTTACCATCAGCTCGTTCACGCGAATTCTCCTTCTGTCAGCTCTGTCTTACAGCCCGTTGTCCTCCAAATCCTGGTATGCATCCCAGACAGAATTCAATGCATCGGCTGTTTTTCTATACAAGTCATATTTTTTGTTGTAAATGGCCACATTTTCCGGAATCGGCTCTACCCTTGTGGTAATACGGCTCATCTTCGAAGCCGCTTCCTTCATGTCCCTGTATTCGCCTGTGGCTGTCGCTACAGCGATAGCGCATCCCAGAGCGCCGGTCTCATTAACGTCCACGATCTCGATAGGCAGATTCATTACGTCTGCAAAAATCTGCGTCCATACTTTTGATTTTGCCACTCCTCCGGTCAGCCGAATGACCTTGGGCCTGTCCGCCCTGGATACCAGCAGGTGCTCCAGATCCAGCCGGTGGGTAAACGCAATTCCCTCGTACACGCTGCGCACCAGGTGCTTTCTGGTGTGAAAACTGGTCATGCCCACGAAGCAGCTCTTTGCATGGGGATGCACATTACTTTCAAACAGGTAAGGCAGGAAGATTGGACAAAGCTCTTTTGCCGGAATTTCTTCCACCCAGCCATTCATAATTTCATAGATGCTGCGGCCCTCTGCTTTTGCCTGAGCCTTCAGCTCCGGCAGAAGCTCCCGCACAAACCACTCGTTATTGCCTGCGGATGCCGCTGTTCCCACCTCGACTAAATAATACTCTGGGAGCAGGAAAAATGTATTTCTAATATATTCCAGAAATTTTTTCTCAACAACCGGAGTTTTGGACAGATACAACTCCACGCTCCAGGTTCCGGCGATCATGCACAGTTCTTCCTCGGTCAGGACATTTGCCGCCAGCATGCAGGCCTGAATATCGAAGAGGCCGCCAATGACAGGGGTTCCTGCAAGAAGACCGCATTTTTCCGCCGCCTCCTCTGTTACCTGGCCGCAGATTTTGGCAGCCTCACACAGGGGCGGCAGAGCATCCCGGTACTGTTCCAGACCAAAAAGCTTCAGAAGCTCCATATCGTAATCACGGGTGTGCAGATTCAAAAAATTCGCGCCGGAGGAATCGCCGTACTCGGCTCCCGCCTCTCCGGTCAGCCGGAAGCGTACATAATCCTTTGCCTCGAAGATCCACTGAATCTTATCCATGCATTCGGGTTCATGATCCCGGAGCCATGCCAGAATGGCTACCGGCTGGCAAGACATGATTTTCTGGCAGGACAGCTTCGCGACCTCGCTTTCTGTACCGTCCTTTCTCCAGTTTTCCGTATACTTCCACGCCCGGTTATCGGTAGAGATAATACCGTTGCGTAAAGGGCGGTTGTCCTTCCCCCACAGATACAGGCCCTTACCATGGCCACAGATTCCTACGCCTGCGATATCTGCAGGATCGATACCGCTCTTTTCCAGCGCGTTTCGGGTTACGGTGCAGTTTGCTTCCCACATTTCATCCATATCCCGCTCCACAAAGCCGGGTGCCGGTACGATCATTTTTGTTTCCACAGAAGCTACGCAGATTTCTTTCCCCTCTCTGTCATAAATAGCTGCTTTCGTGGTCGTTCCGCCGTTATCCAATCCAAGAAAATATTTCATATCCCTGTTTCCTTTCTTTATACTTCCATGGCTCTGCGATACCGCTCCTCAATAAAGGCCTTGGCTGCCCGCACGTTAGCCCGGTCATCCTGTCCCTTTTTGTGCCACATTTCAATCATATAAGGACCTGTGTACCCCAGATCCTCCAGCTTCTTTAAGCAGCCCACAAAGTCTACGCAGCCCTCGCCAAAGGGAATGTCCTTAAAGACGCCGGGTTTGTCCGCTGTCTTGCACAGGGTATCCTTTAAATGTACGCCCACAATGCTGTGAATTCCGGCCTCCAGATCGTCCAGCGGATCGATACCCCAGGCTGAAATATTGCCCACATCCGGATATACCTTATACCAGGGAGATTGTATCTTGTTTTCATACACCAGATGCTTCCGAATACAGTTCATCAATTCAATATCCATAATCTCCGTTCCCAGCATAATCTGATAGCGGGCTGCCTGGGAAGCTGCCCAGAACATAGCCTCCTCATAACGTTTTTTGCTCTCGTCCGTGGACGGCTCATAGTATACGTCATATCCTGCCAGCTGAATCACGCGGACGCCCAGCTTATCCGCAAAAACCAACGCTTTCTCCATAATCTCCGCAGCCTTTACGCGGGTAGCCGGATCCGCGCTTCCAAACGGAAAACGACGATGCACGCTCAGGCACAGGGACTGGATAAACACCCCTGCCTTATGGGCTGCATCCTGAATCCGATAGATTTCTTCGTCACCGGCATAGATACGGGACAGGCGTTCGTCCGTCTCGTCGATGCTGATTTCCATAAAATCAAAGCCCAGCTCCTTCACCTTTGCCATGCGCTGATACCAATCATCCTCCGCGTCCAACGCCTTCTCATAGATTCCCAACAGATGTTTTCCTAACACGCTCTACCATTCCTTTCCTGTCTTCCGACGCAAAAAATGCTCTTCCTATAATTACCCGGTTCGCACCGCTCTCAATACAGTGTACCGCACGTTCCTCATTTAGGCCGCCATCCACCGCAATCCCGCATTCCGGTTTTTTTTCATTCAACATCCGGCGGATATCCCGGATTTTTTCAAAGGTAGTCTCCCGGAAGACTGCTCCCTCCGTGCCCGGGGCGCAACTCATTACCAGAATCTCCTTTATATAGGTTAAAAACGGAAGCAACTTATCCGCCTCCGTATCAGGAGCAATCGCCAGCCCCGGCTCAATCCCCTTCACTTCTATCTGCTGCAGATACTCCGCCAGCTGCTCCGGCTGTGCCGCTTCCACATGCAGTGTCAGCTTTTGAAGCGGAAGCTTCAGACACTCTTCCAGCATTGGCTGTGTCAGCTCCGCCATCAGATGAACGTCTCCGCAGGCCCTGTTCCAGTCCGTCAGTTGTCTGACCTGTGGCTGATTAAAGCCAAACAGCGGCACGAAATGGCCGTCCATCATATCTACATGGACCCAGTCCGCCCCGCTTTCTTCGATTTTATTTAAATCCCGTTCTATATGAAAAAAATCCGCTGCAAGCGCTGAAATACTTACCTCTGCCATCTTTTTTGCTCCTTTTTTCGCTTCATAACTTCAATTCAATACTATCAATCTAAAGGATTGAAGTAAACAGACGGTCTTTTTTTCTTATATTTTGCTCAGTTGTATCCTGTTTTTCACAACATTTTATGTGAATTATTGTGAAAAACATAGAATTCTTCACTTTTCACACTTCAATATGAATTATTTTATGTTTCTTTTTACTTCATTTTTACATTTATTTCTTTTTTCGTTTATTCCAGATTGGCATGTCTCTGAAACATGCTTTCTCCTGTAAGCCCGAGCTGTTCCATTAATATCATCATAATGTAATCCGAACAAATCATCAGACTTTGCTCAAACAGGCTTCCCATAGGCTGGATAGAATGTGATTTTTTCCCCTCATCAAATTTGCTGGACGCCGCTATCTGCAGAATTACATCTGCCATTTTACCTATTGCAGACTCCGGATAAATGGTAATAAGCGCAATCTTTGCACCAACCTTCTTTGCTGTTTCCGCATTTTTAACCAAAGCTCCTGTTTCACCCGAGCCACTGGTAATAAGAAGAAGATCGTCTGCTTCAATCGCCGGCGTCGTACATTCTCCTACTCTGTATGCTGTGATTCCGCTTTGCATCAGCCGCATGGCAAAACAGCTTGCAATCAGCCCGCTTCTTCCCGAACCGGCTACAAATACCCTTTTTGCTTTCTGAATTGCAGAGGCAATCGCTGTCTCCTCTTCATACGAAACCCTTTTTACTGTTTTACACAATTCCTCTAAAACTTCGCTTATTTCATGCATTTCTTTCCCCACGCCTCTCATTCTTTTTTCGTGATTTCATTCTACTCTGCGCTTCAAATGGAGTAAAGTTTGCCTCCTTTTTTCTATTTTTCGTTCCCCTTTCCTGATTTTTTCTCACATCCCCTGTATTTATTTTTATATAATTTGCACAAACTTTTTTGTTTTTCAGCTTCGCAGTGAAGTGTTTTTTGTTTTTTTCACTTCATAATCTGTTTTACTTTCATGAAATAAGGAAGAATCCTGCGAAGCAGGATTCTCCGCCTGCGGCGGGTCGCATAAGCGACATGATTCCATTCCGCCGCAGTGCGATCCCCCGGAGGGGCTTTTTGCTCTATAGGAATCATAGCTTTCACACTTTAATGTGACACGGTATTTCCTATAGAGCAAAAAAACTCCCTGCACATTTCGTATATTTCAACACACAAATGCACAGGGAGTTTCCTATCTTCTGTTATCTTCTTTTATCCTCTGTAATAGTTAATCAGACAGCCCTTCAGAATGATCTCTCGCTCATCATCGGTCAGTCCGCCCAGCTTCAGGGTTACTTCTCGGTCTTTTTCACCGTTTACGTATACAGGGATCTCAGCCTTCTTCTCTTCCACTGCCTTGCGGATCTCCGGAATAAAGAGGAAGTCTCCCTTGGCAAAGGGAAGAGTTCCCTCGTCAATCAGGAAGGGCAGCATGCCCCAGTTAATCAGATTGGAGCGGTAACGCTTGGTGGCGTAGGAGTTGGCGATGTTGGCCCAGCCGCCCAGTACCTTCTGGCAGGAGGCCGCCTGCTCTCTGGCGGAGCCATCGCCGGGCTTCACCGCAAAGATGGTGCTGCCCACGCCCACATTGGTCTTGTCCACGCCCGGATACCATGCGTTCAGGTTTTTAAATACCGGTTTCAGCTCCGGGACAGCTTCTGCCGGGCAATCTCCTGCCTCGATGGCCTTCTCGGCTTTCTGAATCGCCTTTGCCAGTCCCACATAGGCCGGATCCTTACGGGACAGAGTGAACTCTGCCAGTCCCAGCGGATTGGAACGATAGGAAGATGTCTCGCCGGACGGGATCAGCTCGTCGGTGGTCGTAACCGGATCGTGAATCTCCGATACCACCTTTAGAATCAGATGCTCCGCCAGGGCCGGCATAGCGGGCCAATCCTTGATATTCGGGCCAAACTTGATCTCTACGCTTGGATCTGCCACGCCCTTGCTGTCAAAGACGCGGTTCTCGTAAATCTTGCTGTCAAAAAAGTAACGCGGATTGCTGAAGTCCACGTCCATCTCGGTGGCTGCGGTCAGATAACCCTTGTTGGCTGCGGTGGCAGCGATGGAACGGGCGTCCATCAGCGCCACAGACGCAATCTGACCGCTCTGGAGCTTGGATCCCTCCCGGTTCGGGAAGTTACGGGTGGAATGACGAATACTGAAGCCGTTGTTTGACGGAGTGTCGCCTGCGCCGAAGCAGGGGCCGCAGAAGGCTGTCTTCAGAACCGCTCCGGTCTCCATCAGCGCAGCGGCAGATCCATTTTTTACCAGTTCCATGTAAATCGGCATACTTGCCGGGTATACGCTTAAGGTAAATTCATCCGGGCCGATGCTTGCGCCCTTTAAGATATCCGCTGCCGCGCAAATATTTTCAAAGCCGCCGCCTGCACAGCCTGCAATGATTCCCTGATCCACGTAAAGCTTTCCGTCGCGGATCTTGTCCGTCAGCCGGTAATCCACCGCGCCGCCCAAGGATACCAGGGCTTTCTTCTCCACATCCCGCAGGATATCGCCCAGGTTTGCCTTTACCTCCTCGATGGTATAGACATTACTGGGATGGAACGGCATGGCAATCATGGGCTTCACAGCGCTCAGATCCACATAAATCATACCGTCGTAGTAAGCCACCTTGCCCGGCTTCAGCTCTTTATAAGCTCCGGCTCTGCCATGAATTTCGTAAAACTCTTTGATAGTGTCGTCAGTCTTCCAGATAGAGGACAGGCAGGTGGTCTCGGTGGTCATAACGTCAATACCGATACGGAAATCTGCGCTTAAGTTCTCTACGCCGTCTCCAACGAACTCCATAACCTTATTATTGACATAACCCTTCTCAAAGACTGCCCCGATGATGGCCAGCGCCACGTCCTGGGGGCCGACGCCCTTCTGGGGCTCGCCGGTCAGGTACACGCCCACCACGCCGGGCATATTGATGTCATAGGTCTTATTCAGAAGCTGCTTTACCAGCTCCGGACCGCCCTCGCCCATGGCCATGGTTCCGAGGGCGCCGTAGCGGGTGTGGCTGTCGGATCCCAGAATCATCTTTCCGCCCTCTGCCAGCATCTCACGGGCAAACTGGTGGATAACGGCCTGATGAGGCGGTACGTAGACGCCGCCGTATTTCTTCGCGCAGGTCAGGCCAAACATGTGGTCATCCTCGTTGATGGTTCCACCTACAGCGCACAGACTGTTGTGACAGTTGGTCAGCACATAGGGAATCGGGAACTTCTCCAGTCCTGAAGCCCGGGCTGTCTGAATGATTCCTACAAATGTAATATCGTGGGACGTAAGCTTGTCAAATTTAATCTCCAGCTTGTCCATGTTGCCTGATGTATTGTGTGACTCCAGAATTCCATAGGCAATGGTCTGCTTTCTGGCCTCTTCCTTAGAGGGCACACTGCCAAGCTGGCTCTCCAGCACGCTCTGCGCGTCCCTGGTATCCGGTATGATCTCTGTTCCGTTCAGCAGATATGCTCCGCCTTCCAGTAATTGAACCATGTTTCTCCTCCTGCATTATACGCTTACTTTTTTCTTATCATTATAAAGATAGCTTGCACAGAATGCAAGCTATCTTCTCACTTATTCCTTCTTATTCGTACCGTTTTTTGCGGATATATCCGAGCGCAGCTGCCAGTCCCGCAAGAGCCAGGAACCCACAGCTTGCGGCCAGTTCCACCGGATTCTGGTCACCGGTGGCCACGGAAGCCGTCTGTGTCTTATTGCCGGATGAGCCGGAATGGCCTGAAGATCCGGTTTTCTTCGGTTCTTCTGTCTTCTTCGTCTCCTCTGGTTTCACCGGTTCCTTGTAACTGTTTTGAAATACAGGCTCTTTTCCTTCGGTATCCAGTTCCGCCACCAGTACACCGTCATCCTTTTGGATAACCTTTATGGTACAGGTATAAACCGTATTGTCGTAGGTCACATAGTCCAGCTGCTCTTTTTCCTCGCTGATAGTGTAGGTATAGCTGCCCGGTTCTTTAAAGGTCAGCCGCTCAAAGACGATTTTGCCGTCTGCATCACTGGCTGCCCTGCGCACCACGTTTCCGCTCTCATCCTTCACCACAAAATGGAATTCTCCGGCATTCAGTTTCCGTCCATCCAGCTTCTTCGTTGCTTCCAGGATCACATCCACAGGCTTGATTTCCACCGGTTTATAACGGTTTTCGAATACCATTTTCTCTATCGTTTCCTGGCTGCCATCTTTGCTGATGCCTGTCTCCAGCTGAAGCTGTCCGGCGAAGAAGCTGACATTCACTGTCACATGATACACAGAAAGGTCATAGGTTATCCCGGAAGCTCCTTCATTTGCCTCTGTCACCTTATACCGATAGGTTCCCGGCTTTGTAAATGAAATTTCACCAAACCGGAAGCTTCCGTCTGCCGTATTTCGAACCTCAGTACCGCCTGCCGCAGGCATCGGCATGGACTGACCGGCTGCCTCCGCATTTTCCTCTGAAAGGGCTGTGATCTCCGGCACATCCTCTTCCAGCCGGAACAGGAACTCCCCACCGGTCAGTTCCTTCGGCGCAAGCTCATTTCCCTTTTCCTCATACAGGTCTTTCTGTCCGGTCAGGGCGAGTGTAACCGGAGACGCTTCTGACCCGATACTCTCCAGAACAGACAGCATGACCTCTTTTACTCCGGCTGCGCTCGTTGCTGCCTTATAATAGTCTTTCGTCCTCGTACGCTCGCCCAGGCTGCCCCTGTCATTCGCTGTGGCGCTGGGATAGTTGCTGGAAACCGCATGCAGAAACCGATTTGAATCCGAAGTTGCCTCCGTTACCTCTCCGGCATCCGCTCCGCTCTGAATCCCAATCGTATAAACCTCCGCTCCCTTGTCCTTTATGCTTTTCGCAGCCGCTACTCCTGCATTGGCAACCACCGGATCATAATTGCTGAAGCTCGACGGGCCTCCGTCTGTGAAAAAAATTACAATCTGGCGTCTGTTGGAGCGCTCCGTAATATATCTCTCCGCCAGCTCCAGGCCGTAATCTGCTCTCGTTGCTCCGGATGACCTTAATCCGTTTGCTCCGTCTTTGATATCCCGCATGTCATCCGTGAGCGGCTTTACAATCTGTGAATTATTATACTTGTATTGGCCCTGTTGATACTCATCATTTCCTATTTCTTCCTTTTTATCTCCGGCAAACTTAATCAGCGCCACGCGATGCTTCTCACCGCCCTCGCCCACTGTATCATTGATACTTTGTATTTCATCCGTCAACGCCGCTACAGCTGTCTTCAATCCATCTATTCTTTTTGTCCTGTCTTCACTGCCAAACGGATCATCCATCGACCCGGATACATCCAGCACCAGCACAATATCCGCCGCGCCGCCCGCCGGCTCATTTTGGGAAGGCTGTCCCTCCTCTGCCCGCGCAGTCATCCCTGTGGAAAGCACGCCCACAGCCAGCGTCAGTGTCAACAGCGCTGCGCCCAGTTTCTTTAAAAGCCCTCGTTTCTTCACTTTTATCCCCTCCTGCATTCTCTGAATCCTCTTTATTATACAGGAAAATAAAGTTCTTTGTACACTAACCAAACGGCTAGTCTTTTCAGACTAGCCGCTCACTTTTATCCCTATTCGTTTTTTTCTTCCGCTTCCGGGAAGATAATCGTCACCTTAAACAGATCCCCGTCCAGATAGATATTGAAGCTGCCCTTCTGAAGCTCCGTCAGGTTCCGGGCGATGGAAAGTCCCAGGCCGCTGCCTTCGGTGCTGCGGGCCACATCTCCCCGGATAAAACGCTCCGTCAGCTCGTCCGCGTTAATGTTCAAAGGCTGCTCGGAGATATTTTTGATGCTGAACCGCACCATATGGCCCACCGTAGTCAATTCCACATAGACCCGGGTGTTCGGCATGGCGTACTTGGCCGTATTGTTATACAGATTCTCCACCACGCGCCAGAGCCTGCGCCCGTCGGCCACGATGACTACCGGCTCCTCCGGCATATCCACCACCAGCTTCAGGCCTTTCGCCTCAAACTTCTCGCTGAATTCGCCGTTGGTCTGCTGAATCAGCTCCTGGAAATTAAGCCTTGTCAGCTCCAGCTTCACATTGCCGGAGCTGATTTTCGACGCTTCCACCAGGTCGTCGGTCAGATGCTTCAGGCGCATGGCCTTATCCTCCAGAATCGCGATATAATTCTTTGCCCGTTCATTCTGGATATCCTCCCGTTTCAGCAAATCCACGTAATTGATAATTGATGTCAGCGGCGTCTTGATATCATGGGACACATTGGTAATCAGGTCGGATTTCAGCCGCTCGTCCTTGACGCTCTTTTCCACCGCTGCAGACAGGCCGCTGCCCATCTGGTTCACTGCCTCCGCAAAAGCCAGATTATCGCCGCTGATCTGGTCGGTGGGAATCTGCGCGTTCAACTCCCCTGCGGAGATCCGTTTGATGCCGTCCAGGATCCGCTGCCGCTGAGCCGCCTGCCGGAGCAGGAAAATTCCCACACCAAGGTCAAAGAACGCCAGCAGGATAATTCCAATTTCCCCCATTATCAGGAGCACTACGTTTACCAGCAGAAAGCCTGCATAGGAAAGCATGGTCTTCGTGGTGGTCTTCCGATTCTTCATCATCTCCCCGAAAACACTGCTGATCAGGTAGAGAATACTGTTCTTCCACAGGGTATGGGCCTTGATTCTGCGTACCAGGCTGATATAACCGGTGAGAAACATTCCATTCAACACAAAGGCCACGCCCCCGCCCACCAGGGCGAATTCCGGCATCTCCAGATTCCGTACCGAGACGCCGACAGACGCCAGAACCAGGATAATCCAGGCCGGTACAATCAGAATCAACGCCGCCAGCTCCGACCGTATCCGGTCAAAGCGGTTCAACATAATCTCACCGTCCTCGTCAGTGCTGCGTCCTGCTGCCAAAGTCAGATACACCATGCTTAGCAGATACAAAATCGCTCCCAGCATCACGCCGTAGACCGCCACCCGGCTCACCGGCGCGATTTCCTCATACTGCTTCTTATACTGGGCCAGCTTATCGCTCGCCTTATATCCGGAGTCCACAGCTACCACCAGAATATAATCCCCTTCCACGGAAGGCGAATAGCTCTTCACATAACTGCTCAGCTCGCTTAAGGAAATCGGCATACCATTGGCTTCATAATTCATATCTGAGCTGTCATAAATCAGATAATCCTTATAAGAGGTACGAATGTAATTCAGCAGCCCCTCCTGGCTGGAAAATTTTTCCTTTCCAAAGCTTTTCATATTAGTGGAAATCTTTTTAGAAAAATCCTCCGGTGAAACCTGCTCCACTGATTTCGGAATGACAAAATAGCGCATATTGGTCATGCTGGGACTGAATAGCTCCAGATTCTCCGTGTACGCGTAATAATCATTGTAAATGACCGGGAGTACATTTTCCAGATCATAATAAATCTCCTGAAGCTGGGCGGTGGTCAACCGCTTCGCCTCTGCATAGGCGGTAATGCTGTCGTAGCCCACCGGTCCATACCGCTCCTCTACCGCCTCCAGCTGCTCCACATTGCGGACAGTAGTGCTCTGCATCATATCGAAAGGACTGCTTTCTCCGTCTGTAATGAATTCCTCCACAAAACCTTCCATATTTTCTTCGGACATCGCAGATGTGGCGGATGATTCCTCCGCATCCGTCTCATCCGCTGTATCACCCTCAGGTACGGAGGTTATGGACGTTTCACTGTTCCCCTTATTTACGGTAGAGATCGAGGCCACCTCTGTTCCATCCTCACCGTACAGAGACTGCTCCGTATAATTGGTGAAACCCTTGGACAGATAGCCTACGGTGCCGTCATCGTAGGTAATCTTCATCAGGGTACCGGTCTCCATGCCATCCAGAGACCAGTTCAGCAGATCCGTCAGTTCATAATACAGGCCTCCGTCCTTCACGTCGCCACTTCCGATGGTACTGTTTTCTGCGTATTGCTGAACATCTACGAGAATCTTGCCGTCGTAGACGCCATTTTTCTCAAACTTACTCTCCCGGCTGGCAGCCCGGACGCAACGGTAGATCTGCTCCAAAACCTCATCCTGATAATAACCGGTGCTCTCAAAGGTCTGATCCTTTCCCACGAATCCAAAGCCGCTGCCGCCCACATAGACCGTACACACGACCACGGACAGCACCAGCACCACCGCGCAAATCTGATTCAATAGCAGCGCCGTGAGCTTCCACGGCTTCGAATATTCCCATCGCTTCATTTACAGCTTCTCCACCTTATATCCAATGCCCCACACCACCTTCAGATAGCGGGGCTCCTTCGCGTTAATCTCGATCTTTTCCCGGATGTGACGGATATGGACCGCCACCGTATTATCCGCGCCGATGGCGTCTTCATTCCAGATACCCTCATAAATCTGATTAATGGAGAACACCTTACCCTGATTCTTCACCAGAAGCAGCAAAATATTATACTCAATCGGCGTCAGCTTCACCGGCTCACCGTCCACGGTCACTTCCTTCAGATCGTCGTTCATAACCAGGCCGCCGGTCTGATAGATCTTCTGATTCTCATCCATCGCATTGCCAAGCTTCGTATAGCGGCGCAGCTGTGACTTCACCCTGGCCACCAGCTCCAGCGGATTAAAGGGTTTCGTCATGTAATCGTCCGCGCCGATATTCAACCCCAGAATCTTATCCGCGTCCTCCGACTTGGCTGACAGAATAATAATCGGAATACTACTCTTCTCCCGAATCTTAAGCGTCGCCCTCAGGCCGTCCAGCTTCGGCATCATAATATCAATCAGCAGCAGCTGCACATCCTCCTGCTCCAGCATTTCCACCGCCTGCACCCCGTCGTAGGCCTTCAAAATCCGGTACCCCTCCTGGGACAGATAAATCTCTATCGCGTCCACAATCTCCCTGTCATCATCACAGACCAGGATTGTATTCTTCTTTTTGTTCATGTTCTCACCCTCATAGCATTCTCAAAACATAGATAAACAGTAACATGATACGATTACATTTTACTGTTTATCATAAGTTATAACAAGGCTTTTTTAAGTTCTCACAACGATAATTCTTAAGATTTTCTTGGGATTCTTTCAATCACCAGAAAAGAGAAAATATCCCCCTCACCGGGCGTTAGCTTATTTTCCGCAGCTTCTGACCGCGCTAGGCAGCGCCTGAAGGAGCCACTGTCTGAGGCCCTTCAGGGCCGAGTTTGGCGATCAGGCGCGAATAAGCCGCGCGGTCAGAAGCCGGAAAATAATGCGTGCCCGGCGAGGGGGATATTTTCTCTTTTTGTCCGTCTTACTTCAAATATTCCGCATACTTCTCTTCACTGGCACTGAGGAACACAATACCGATGATACCCGGGCCTGTATGCGCTCCGATAGCGCATCCAACCCAGGACTTGATAATCCCCTTGCAATGATACTTCTCCATCAGCATTGCGCTCACCTTCTCGCAGGTCTCCGGATCATTTCCGTGTACTACGCCAATGATCTGTTTATCCAGATCCACGCCGCGCTCGCCCACCAGCTCCACGCACCGCTTCAGCGATTTATGCCGTCCGCGCACCTTCTCAATGGCTACCAGCGCACCGTCGTCATTGACCTCGATGATCGGCTTCAGATCCAGCACGCCGCCCAGTACTGCGGAAGTCCGGCTCAGACGGCCGCCCTTGTACAGATACTCCAGGGTTTCCACCGTCACGATATGCTCCATATGATCGCAGAAGAACTGCGCTGCCTCAATGATCAGATCCTTCGGCGCGCCATTTGCCTGCATCCGCAGGATTTTCTCCACTGCCAGACCAAAGCCCAGAGAGGCGCACTTGGTATCAATGATGGTCAGATCAAAATCCGGATACTCCTCCAGAAGCTCTTCCTTTGCCAGATTTGCCGCATTGAAGGTACCCGCGATACCGGTAGAGAAGCACATATACAGCACCTCGTCCCCGGCCTTGGCGTAGGGTTCAAAATTCTCCCGGAACATATACTGATTGATGTGGTAGGTCTTGATATCAGTCCCTTGCGCCTGAATCCGGTAGAAATCCTCCGGGAAAATGGTCTTGCCGTCAAAATAATCCGTTCCATCAATGGTTACCGGCGTCGGAATCACATGAAGCTTGTATTTCTCGACAATCTCCTTGGGCAGATCCGTTGCCGAATCCGTAATAATCTTAAATGCCATGTTCTTCTCCCCTGAATTTAATTTGCGGCCTATGATACCGGCCCATCATTTGGTTTACATAACTCAAATTTCATTTCCTACTCTAAGGTCTCAAGCTGCGCCAGCCACAACGCAGAGCAGGCATCGCTGGGCATCCGCAAATCTCCCCGCGGCGATACCGCTACAGAACCCACCTTCGGGCCGTCCGGCAGACAGGACCGCTTAAACTGCTGGGCAAAATATCTGCGGTAGAATACCTTCAACCATTTAAGCATGGTCTCCTTATCATAGACGTCCGCAAAGGCTTTCTGAGCCAGCCGGTAAATCTTCGCCGGTTCAAAGCCGAAACGTAAGATGTAATACAGATAAAAATCATGCAGCTCATAGGGACCCACCAAATCCTCTGTCTTCTGGGCAATTTCCCCGTCCTTCGGCGGCAGCAGCTCCGGGCTCACCGGCGTATCCAATACGTCCAGCAGCACCCCGGAAAGCTTCTCATCCCCACAGGTATCTGCGTAATATCGTACCAGATGGCGCACCAGCGTCTTCGGCACCCCCGCATTGACGCCGTACATAGACATGTGGTCGCCATTGTAGGTGGCCCAACCCAGGGCCAGCTCCGACATATCGCCGGTACCAATGACCATGCCGCCCGCCTGGTTGGCCAAATTCATCAAAACCTCCGTACGCTCCCGCGCCTGGGAATTCTCGTAGGTCACGTCATGCACATCCGGATCGTGTCCGATATCCCGGAAATGGATGGTCACCGCCTCGCGGATATCCACCTCCTTCAGCGTCGCTCCAAGCTTTTCTACCATATCACAGGCATTCCGGTAAGTCCGGTCTGTGGTTCCAAAGCAGGGCATGGTCACGCCCAGAATACCGGAACGGTCCAGTCCCAGACTGTCAAAAGCCTTCACCGTAACCAGAAGCGCCAGAGTGGAATCCAGACCGCCGGAGATACCGACCACCGCCGTCTTGCAATGGGTATGCTCCAGCCGCTTCTTCAGGCCCATATACTGAATGGCGAAAATCTCCTCACAGCGCCGCTGTCTGTCACTGTCGCTGCCGGGCACGAAGGGCGCCGGATCCACATAACGGGACAGCTCTGTATCTTCCTTTTTCAGATGGAAGCCAACCTCCACATAGAGTCTGGAGCTATCCGTCCGGAAGGTGGTCATTCTTCTGCGCTCGCCCACCAGCCGTGCGATATCCAGCTCCGCATAAATGGTCTCACTGGTAAATCGGGCCGATTCTGCCAGAATCGTTCCATTTTCCGCAATAATATTATGACCGCCAAACACCAGATCCTGGCTGGACTCACCCTCTCCTGCATTGGCATAGATATATCCGCATACCAGGCGGGCCGACTGTCCGCCTATGAGAGACTCCCGGTACAGATTCTTGCCTGTGGTCTCATCGCTGGCTGAGCAGTTCACGATGACCGTTGCGCCTGCCAGCGCATGACCGATGCTTGGCGGGTTCGGCACCCACACGTCCTCGCAGATCTCCGCAGCCACACTAAGTCCCGGAAGCTCCTCACAGGTGAACAGCAGTTTCGTTCCAAAATTGATATAATCGCCGTCCTCTCCCTCCTCGGGAACCCACACGTCCTCCACTTCCTGATTTCCCGGTGTGAAATGACGCAGCTCATAGAATTCCCCGTAATTAGGCAGATGCAGCTTCGGCACCAGGCCAAGCAGGTGTCCGCCGCAGAGAGCCGCCGCCACATTGTAAAGCTTGCCGTCCTTCTCCCAGGGAAGTCCCACGAAGATCAGCGCGTCCAGATCTGCCGTCTCTCTGGCGATATGGAACAACTCCTCCCGGGCGCTCTTTAGCAGAAGCTCCTGTAAGAATAAATCTGAGCAGGTATAGCCGGTAATGCCAAGCTCCGGAAATACGATGATCTTCGCGCCATGCTCCGCCGCCTCTCTGGCAAGCCTAATGGTCTCCGCGCCATTTCCCTTCGTGTCCGCCACCTGAATCTTCGGCGTCACCGCCGCCGTTCTGATAAACCCGTGTCTCATAGCTTCTCCTTATTTAGCGTTTTGCTATTTTCAGAATCTCTTTTAAATCCTCAATATCAAACTTGTAGGCATGATTGCAGAAATGGCATTTCACCTCGATGGGCTTGTTGTCCTGAATCATTTCCCGGATGTCCTTGCTTCCGATGCTGACGATGGCCTTCGCCACCCGCTCCCGGCTGCAGTTGCAGTACCAGGAAGCCGGAATGGTGTCGTTAATCTCCAGGCCGAAATCACCCAGCAGATACTCCAGAAGCTGCTCCGGGCTCATGCCCTGATCCAGAAGCTTCGTCACTGAATCCATGGTGGACAGCTTTGCTTCCAGTGCGTCAATGACCTTGTCGTCGGTAAAGGGCATCAGCTGAATGATGAAGCCGCCTGCCTGGCGAACCGTATTATCCTTATTTAACAACACGCCCAGTCCTACCGAGGATGGAACCTGCTCAGATGTGGCAAAGTAATAGGTCAAATCCTCCGCAATCTCGCCAGTCTGCAGTTCAACGGTTCCCACATAGGGCTCCTTAAGGCCCAGATCCTTGATCACCCGCAGGGTACCAGGCCCGATGGCGCCGGACACGTCCAGCTTTCCCTTTGCGTTCGCCGGAAGCAGCACCATGGGTTCATCTACATAGCCCTTTACTCTTGCCTTGGAATCCGCTGTGACGGTAATGCCGCCGATGGCTCCGGCTCCCTTGATCTGCAGGGTCAGCAGATCCGCGTCGCCCTTCATCATGGAACCCATCATGGCGCCGGCTGTCAGCAGACGTCCCAGGGCCGCTGTAGCCACCGGGCTGGTGTTGTGAATGGAGCGCGCCTGCTCCACCATTTCTCTGGATGTGATGGCAAAGGCACGAATCTGGTGATCCGCGGCCGTCGCCCTTACGATATAATCTCCCATAATTTTACTCCTCTTATTATGTCATTTTTCTGCGCCTGTACTTTTCTACGCTTTATCTGAACTTCCCATATCTCACGCTTTCCGCGCTGCGATACAGAACTTTCCCGTCGTATCCGTAACCTCTTTTCCAGTGTCTGAATCAAAGATCTGCTCCGCCTTCATTCCCGCCTGCTGCAACAGTTCCAGCACCCGCTCCAGCGCGTAAGCCTTCTGGATATGCGTCTCTTCAAAACGGGTATACCGGTCGTCCTCATCCCGGATATAGAGGGTCAGGTCGTACTGATTCAGCTGCTCCTCCGGGTCGTAATAATTTTCCCAGATAAAGCTTCCCTCCTCCCGGTTCTCCGCGATAGTGGTCTCGCCCAGCATCTTGCTGTACTTGTAAATGGTGTTCATGTCGAAAAAGAACACCCCGTCCGGATCGAGATAGTTCCGCACCAGACGGAACACATGCAGCAGCTCTTCCTCTTCCGTAATATAATTCAGGGAATCGCAGACGCTGACGATGGCCCGCACCGTGCCATAAAGTTCAAACTCCCGCATATCCTGCAGAAGATACAAAATATCGTGTCCCGATCCGGCGCGCTTCTCACAGGCCAGCTCCAGCATTTCCTCGGAAGCGTCCACGCCGATCATATCGTAGCCCGCATCCGCCAGAAGCTCCGTCATGCTGCCGGTTCCGCAGCCCAGATCCAACACCAGACCGTCCGGAATTCCGTATTCTTTTAATATCTCTGTGATCCGCCGGCTCCATTTCTCATAGGGAACCTGGTCCATAAACAGATCGTAAACCTCCGCAAAGCCTGTATACGCGTCCATCGCTGCTGTAACTCCTTCAATTGTCTGATTTTCCAGACTGTATGATCCGTTTCATCATAACAAATTTCCGGACAAAAAACAAGGACTGCCGGAAAATCCCGGCAGTCCCTCACAATCGTCTGATTATTTGCTGCTTAAAAACTTCTCGATATTGGCCATAGCCTCTTCTTCGTCCTCGCCGTCCGCAGAAACGGTAACGGTCTCGCCCGCGAAGAGTCCAAGGGTCATCATACCCATAATGCTCTTGGCATTTACCTTCTTGTTATCACTCTCCACATAGATCTCGCTGCCGTACTGGCTCGCCACCTGTACCAGCAATGCGACCGGTCTGGCTTCAAGCCCTTCCGGAATCTGAATCGTGATTTCCTGTTTCATCATAATAATTCTCCTCCTTGTGATCCCTTAGCTCCTCTGCTATCATACTCAGCTTTCTGAGACGGTGATTCACACCGGACTTCCCTACGGGCGGCGTCAGCATCTGACCCAGCTCCTTTAAGGTCGTCTCCGGCTGCTCCAGACGGAGTACTGCTATCTCCGCCAGGTTCTCCGGCAACTCATCAAAGCCAATGGTTCTCTGAATAAATTGGATATCCTCTATCTGTTTTACCGCTGCTGAAACGGTCTTATTCAAGTTCGCAGTTTCACAGTTCACCTGTCGATTGACGGAATTGCGCATCTCCTTCAGAATCCGGACATTTTCGAACTTCATCAGGGCCACATGGGCTTCCATCACATTCAAAAGGTCCGCAATCTGCGATCCTTCCTTTACGTATAACACGTAACTGCGCTTTCGCAGCGTGATCCGCGCGTCTATCCCGAAGCTGGCCAGCATCTCCCGAAGCTCATCCGCCTTCTCTTCCCCGCTGCACACGATTTCAAAATGATAGCCCTTCTCCGGGTCGCTCAAGGAGCCGGACGCCAGAAAGGCTCCCCGTATGTAAGCCCGCCTGCAGCACTGATTCTGCACCAGCATATGCTTCACGGGCTCCAGCCCTCCGAAGGAAGTCACCTCATAGCTGAGACTTCCCCTGGGATTTCTGCTCTGCCGCGTCGACACGTTCATTTCTATATTAAATGTTTTTCTCAATAATGTAAAGTACTTTCTTGCAACGGCCAGATTCTCCGTGTGCATTTTCACGCAGGGGGACTCTCCTTCAACACTCTCCACGCGGCTGCAGAAGTTTAAAATAGCGGCCATCTCAGCCAGTCTGCAATGTCTGGCCGGCGGCACATGGGCGGAGAGCTCCTGCTTGATCTCACTGGAAAAAGACATAGATCACCTCTTCATTTCCCTAATGCGCTTTTACAACGGCATCCTTCTCAATATCGCGATGCTCGATACGCACCGCGTAGTCCGCATTGTTTCGCAGCCGTTCATAAAGCTTATTGGCCAGGGTGACAGAGCGGTGCTTGCCGCCTGTGCAGCCGATGGAGATCACCAGCTGGTTCTTGCCCTCCAGCACATAATTCGGAATCAGGAACTGAATCATGTCAATCAGCTTGTCCAGAAACCGGTGGGACACCTCGAAGCCCATAACGAAATCCTGCACCGGCTTGTCATTGCCGCTGAGCTTCCGAAGTTCTTCATAATAATAGGGATTCGGCAGGAACCGCACGTCAAATACCAGATCGGAATCCGTCGGAATGCCGTATTTAAAGCCAAAGGAAAGGACGGTAATGACCAGGTTCTTAAAGTTCTTATTCTGCACAAAGATCTTGTCCAGTTCCTGCTTCAGCTCCCTGGTCAGCAGATTGCTGGTATCAATGATATAATCCGCCTGCTTCTTCAGAAATTCCAGCCTTTTGCGCTCCTCCTGGATACCGTCGGCCACGCGGCCATTCTGCGCCAGCGGATGCGTACGCCGGGTCTCCTTGTAGCGCTTCACCAGCACCTCGTCAGAGGAATCCAGGAACAGGATTTCATAGTTCACGCCTGCCACGGTCAGTTCCTCCAGAGTGGCCGCCAGCTCGTTAAAAGCTTTTCCGCTTCGGATATCAATGCCCAACGCCACCTTCGTGACCTCCGTATTGCCCGGATAAATCAGCTCAGAAAATTTCTCAATCAGAGAAATCGGCAGATTATCCACGCAGAAATAACCTGCGTCCTCCAACGCCCGAAGAGCGGTGCTTCGTCCCGCGCCTGACATTCCTGTTACAATTACAAATCTCATCTGTATCTTCTCCTGTCTGTTTCGACGCTCTTAAAAACCAAGTAGCTTTACTTCCATTTCCAGCTCCACACCGAACTGTTTCTTTACTTCTTCCTGCACATGGCGCACCAGATCCATCACATTCCGGGCTGTCGCGCCGCCCCGGTTGATAACGAAGCCACAGTGCTTCTCAGACACCTGCGCGCCGCCTACGCTGTAACCACGCAGTCCCGCGTCCATGATGAGCTTTCCTGCAAAATAGCCCTCAGGCCGCTTGAAGGTGCTGCCTGCGCTGGCATATTCCAGCGGCTGCTTGGATGTTCTCGCCTCCTTCAGCTCCTGCATCCGGGCTTCAATCTCCCCTTTATTGCCTTTCTCCAGCTCCAGCAGAGCGCTCAGAACCAGATAGCCCTTTTTTGCAATGACGCTGGTACGGTAACCCAGCTCCAGCTTGTCTTTTTTAAGCCGCAGGATTTCTCCGTCCGGCTTCATGACCACAGCCTCTTTGACCACGTCCTTCATCTCTCCGCCGTAGGCTCCGGCGTTCATGACCAGTGCTCCCCCTAAGGTTCCCGGGATACCGGAAGCGAATTCCAGTCCGGTCAGTCCCTCTTTGGCCGCCAGACGGGCCATGCGTACCAACAGGGCTCCGGCTTCTACTTCCAACTCGGTGCCATTTACGCGAATGCCGTCCATATTGCGGAACAGTTGGATGATGACGCCCTCATATCCTTCGTCGCTCACCAGCACATTGCTGCCATTCCCCAGGATATAATAGGGGACGCCAGCTTCCACGCAGGCCTTTACCGTGTCCGCCAGCTGCGGTACCGTCTGAGGCATGCAGAAAATGGCCGCCGGGCCACCGATGCGAAAGGTGGTATGACGGCTCATGGGCTCGTCCCGCAGGACATTGGCAGCTTCATTTATATTGCAAAGGATTTCATATAATTTCTGAATCATTGTGTGTTCTCCATTGGGATTTGGTTGTTTCTATACTCTGTTTTAGTATATGCGAAAAAATAAATAAAAACAACCCTCGAAAAAGGAAATTTATTCCCTTTTCCGAGGATTAAAATGCACAGAAAGCCTGCATAGCAGGCTTTCGCGCGTACTATACTCGGGATTTTGGCATATAATGCCAAAACACCTCGCGGGATAGCTATCCCATTACTTTTCCATTAAAAATACTTTCTATAAATATTTTCTAAGGTACTGGCCCGTATAGGAGAGCTCCTGCTCCGATACCTCCTCCGGCGTGCCCTTGGCAATGACCGTGCCGCCCCGGTCGCCGCCTTCCGGTCCCATGTCAATGATGTAATCGGCCGTCTTAATCACGTCCAGATTATGCTCGATGACCACGACTGTATTGCCGCCCTCGGCCAGCCGCTGCAGAATCTCCGTCAGCTTATGGACATCGGCAAAATGCAGGCCCGTAGTCGGCTCATCCAGAATGTAGATGGTCTTGCCGGTGCTCCGTCTGGACAGCTCGGTGGCCAGCTTAATCCGCTGGGCTTCCCCTCCGGACAGGGTCGTGGAAGGCTGTCCCAGCTTGATATAGGAAAGTCCCACGTCGTTCAGGGTCTCAATTTTCCTGCGGATAGTCGGCACATTTTCGAAGAAGGTCATGGCCTCTTCCACAGTCATATCCAGCACGTCAAAGATGCTCTTGCCCTTATACTTCACATCCAGAGTCTCCCGGTTGTAGCGTTTTCCCTGGCAGACCTCGCAGGGCACATACACGTCCGGCAGGAAATGCATCTCGATTTTGATGATTCCGTCGCCGGAGCAGGCCTCACAGCGGCCACCTTTCACATTGAAGCTGAAACGGCCCTTCTTATAGCCCTTGCTCTTGGCGTCGGCTGTGGACGCGAACAAGTCGCGGATCTGGTCGAATACGCCGGTGTAAGTGGCCGGGTTGGAACGGGGCGTCCGCCCAATAGGGGACTGGTCGATGGCAATGACCTTGTCAAGCTGCTCTAACCCTGTGATTTCCTTGTATTTACCCGGAATGGTGCGGGCCCGGTTCAGCTTCCGCGCCAGGGTCTTATAGAGAATCTCATTGACCAGAGAGCTCTTTCCGGAACCGGACACGCCGGTGACGCAGGTCATAACGCCCAGGGGGAAATCCACCTGGATATTCTTCAGGTTATTTTCCGCAGCGCCCCTGACCGTCAGCCAGCCCGTGGGAGTTCTTCTGGTCTCCGGCACCGGAATCTTTAATTTTCCGCTTAAGTAAGCTCCGGTAATGGAATCCGGGCAGGCCATAATCTCCTGTGCCGTACCCGCCGCCACGACCCTGCCGCCGTGCTCGCCCGCGCCCGGGCCGATATCCACGATATAATCCGCCGCGAACATGGTATCCTCGTCATGCTCCACCACAATCAGGGTATTACCCAGATCCCGCAGGCGCTTCAGGGTCGCCAGCAGCTTATCGTTGTCCCGCTGATGCAGGCCGATGCTGGGCTCGTCCAGAATATAGGCCACGCCCACCAGGCCGGAGCCGATCTGAGTGGCCAGACGGATACGCTGAGCCTCGCCGCCGGACAGACTGCCGGTGGCCCGGGCCAGGGTCAGATAATCCAGTCCCACATCAATCAGAAAGCCGATGCGGGCCTTAATCTCTTTCAGGATCTGTTCACCAATCAGCTTCTGCTGTTCTGTAAGCTGCAATTCCTTCAGAAAATCATATAGCTTCAGCACGGACATGGACGTCACTTCCGCGATATTTTTCTCCCCTACGGTCACCGCCAGAGACGTCTTCTTCAGACGCTGACCGCCGCAGGCCTTACAGGGTGTAATCCGCATGAAGGTCTCATATTCCTGACGCATGATCTCGGAACCGGTCTCCCGGTAGCGGCGCTCCACATTTTTAATCAGGCCCTCGAAGGCCACATCATAGACGCCCTCGCCCCGCTGACCCTTATAATAGACCTTCACCTCACGGCCATTGGTTCCATGAATCAGTATGTCCCGGATCTCCGGGGACAGCTGCTCATAAGGTGTGGTCAGATCGAAGCTGTATTCCTTGGAAAGGGCTTTCAAAAGCGCATAGGTAAAGCTGGACGGGTCTGTACAGGACTGCCAGCCCATGACCGTAATCGCGCCCTCCGCGATACTTAAGGACTTATCGGGAATCATTAAATCCTCGTCAAATTCCATCTTGTAGCCCAGGCCGAAGCACTCCGGGCAGGCTCCGAAGGGGTTATTAAAGGAAAAGCTTCTGGGTTCAATCTCTTCCATGCTGATGCCGCACTCCGGGCAGGCATAGCTGGAGCTCAAGGTCAGCGTCTCGCCGCCGATGACATCCACCACCAGCAGGCCGTCGGACAGGTTCAGCACCGTCTCGATGGAATCCGCCAGGCGGCGCTCGATGCCCTCTTTCACCACCAGTCGGTCCACCACGATCTCGATGGTATGCTTGATGTTCTTTTCCAGCTTGATTTCTTCGGACAGCTCATAGAGATTGCCGTCGATGCGAACCCGGACGAAGCCGCTTTTCTTCGCCTGCTCCAGCACCTTCACATGCTCGCCCTTGCGGCCCTTGACCACCGGGGCCAGCAGCTGGATTTTCGTCCGCTCAGGCATGGCCATGATCTGGTCTACCATCTGGTCTACACTCTGCTTCTTGATCTCCTTGCCGCATTTCGGACAATGGGGAATACCGATCCGGGCATAGAGCAGTCGGAAATAGTCGTAAATCTCCGTCACGGTTCCCACCGTGGATCTGGGGTTCCGGTTTGTAGACTTCTGGTCGATGGAAATGGCCGGAGACAGGCCGTCGATGCTTTCCACATTGGGCTTCTCCATCTGGCCCAGGAACTGACGGGCATAGGATGACAGGGACTCCATGTAGCGCCGTTGTCCTTCCGCATAAATGGTGTCGAAGGCCAGGGACGATTTCCCCGAACCGCTTAGTCCCGTCAGCACCACAAATTTGTCTCTGGGGATGTCGATATCCAGGTTCTTTAAATTGTGCTCGTTGGCGCCCCGGATTCTGATAAATTTATCCATTGTTTTTCTCCTCGTCAATGCATTGCGACGCAGGTTTTAAAGCTCATTTGCCTGCTTCTTTAATTCTATCATCTTATCACGCAGTTCTGCCGCCAGCTCGAAGTTCAGATCCGCAGCTGCCTTCTTCATCTTCTTATCAATGTCCTTGATGAGCTTCTCCAGTTCCTTCTTGCTCATGGATTCCGGATCCTTCTCGAACTGCAGCTCTTCCTTGGCAATCTCCCTGGAAATGCTGATGAGATCCCGTACGGACTTCTGAATGGTCTTCGGCGTGATGCCATGCTCCTTATTATATGCCTCCTGCAGCGCGCGACGGCGCTCGGTCTCATCGATGGCCAGCCGCATGGAATCGGTAACGGTATCCGCGTACATGATGACATGGCCTTCGGAATTTCGTGCCGCACGACCGATGGTCTGAATCAGGGAGACCTCGGAACGCAGGAACCCTTCTTTGTCCGCGTCCAGAATCGCCACCAGGGTAATTTCCGGAATATCCAGACCCTCACGCAACAGGTTAATACCAACTAACACATCAAAGACATCCAGACGCATATCCCGGATAATCTGGGTCCGCTCCAGGGTGTCGATATCTGAATGCAGGTATTTGACCCGGATACCCAGCTCCCGCATGTAGTCGGTCAGATCCTCAGCCATGCGTTTCGTCAGGGTAGTGATCAGGATCTTGTGGCCTGCTGCCACCTCCTTATTCACCTCGCCCACCAGGTCGTCGATCTGGCCCTCCACCGGACGAATTTCCACCTTGGGATCCAGAAGTCCCGTAGGCCGGATAATCTGCTCCGCCCGCAGCATCTCGTGATCGGCCTCATACTCGCCCGGCGTGGCGGAGACGAACATAATCTGGTCAATCTTGCTCTCAAATTCCTCAAAGTTCAGCGGACGGTTGTCGAGCGCCGACGGCAGACGGAAGCCGTAATCCACCAGCGTGGTCTTCCGGGATCGATCGCCCGCGTACATACCGCGGATCTGGGGCACGGTCTTATGGGACTCGTCTATGATAATCAGAAAATCATCCGGAAAATAATCCATCAGCGTATTGGGCGGCGTGCCCGGCGCAGCGCCGGTCAGATGTCTCGAATAGTTCTCGATACCGGAGCAGAAACCGGTTTCCTTCAGCATCTCGATATCAAAATTTGTCCTCTCTGCGATGCGCTGGGCCTCCAAAAGCTTATCCTCACTCTTGAAGTAACGCACCCGCTCCTCCAGCTCCTTCTCGATATCGGCTGCCGCACGCTTAATCTGCTCCATGGGTACGACGTAATGAGACGCCGGGAAAATGGCCACGTGCTCAAGCTCCCCTTTGATCTCGCCGGTCAGCACATCAATCTGGGTAATCCGGTCGATCTCGTCCCCGAAAAACTCCACCCGCACCGCCAGCTCGGACTCATTGGCCGGAATAATCTCCACCACATCACCCCGCACCCGGAAGGTACCGCGCTTGAAATCCATATCGTTGCGGTCATACTGGATATCCACCAGCTGCCGCAGCACCTCGTCACGATCCTTCTGCATGCCAGGCCGCAGGGAAACCATCATTTTCTCAAAATTCTCCGGCTCACCCAGACCATAGATACAGGACACGCTGGACACGATAATCACATCCCGCCGTTCAATCAGCGCCGCCGTAGCTGACAGGCGGAGCTTATCAATCTCGTCGTTGATCGACGAATCCTTTGCAATATAGGTATCCGTTGAAGGCACATAGGCCTCCGGCTGGTAGTAATCATAATAGGAAACAAAGTATTCCACCGCGTTTTCAGGGAAAAACTCTTTAAACTCACCATATAGCTGCGCGGCAAGGGTTTTATTATGGGCGATAATCAGGGTTGGCTTATTCAACGCCTGTATCACATTCGCCATCGTAAAAGTCTTGCCCGATCCCGTAACCCCCAGTAAAGTCTGGGCCTGGTTGCCTTCCTTAAAGCCCTCCACCAGCTTCGCAATGGCCTGGGGCTGGTCGCCGGTGGGCTGGTATTCGCTGTGTAATCTGAACTCCATATCGTGTAATTTCCTTTCTAGTGACCCGGAAAAAAGTTCGCCTATAAGGCAGAAATTCGTAAAATGAAGGCTTTTTTCCCTGCCTAATAGACGAACTTTTGCCATTTTACGAATGCAGGTCACTAAAACCTCTTTTTTCTACTCCACAACACCGCTCAAATCCTGATGGATTTAGCATACTTAAAGTCACTGAAAATTATAACACGGATATGAAAAAAAGTATAGGGAATTCGGAACATTTGTTCTTTTCCTATACTTTTCTTCATCACCTTGTTCTCCCTCAACATAAACTTCAGGAATCTTAATGAAACCTCATGTTTTTTCAATAATTCCCTGAAATTTAAATTTTTTGGCAAATCGTAAAAAATGCTCCACATCATTGTAGAGATATTGATCCCGTTTCCACAGCAGTACCGTGTCAAAATAGATGGGTTCGGAAAATGGGACCGCTACCAGATCCGGCTCCTGACGAACCAGGGCGTCCATCAGGAAGGCTGCTGCCGTGCCATCGGAAATAAACTGCTTAATCATGCTGAGCTGACTGGAGTAAAGCAGCACATTGGGCCGGAGCTGCTGCTCCGCGAAAAGGGACAGCACTGCGTTGGAGGGCGCCGTATCCGTTCCGAAAAGTACCAAAGGCTCCCCCTCCAGCATGGTCACATCAATTGCTTTCGCCCGGGCCAGGCGATGGGAAGGACTGACACAGAGCACCAACTGTGTCCGCGCAAGCTTCTGACAGGAAAATTCCGGAGAAGGAGCCGCCGGAAGCGTGGCCATGGCCAGATCCAGTTCTCCCTGCTCCAGAAGCTTTTCCGCATGGAGGGAACCGCATTCCGTAATAGAAAGGGTGATTTCCGGATACGCTGCCTGGAACGCCTTATAGAGCTGCGGGAAAAAGACCGTCCCGGCCATGGGCGGAATCCCGATACGGAACCGGTTTTTCTGATTGCCCAGATCCTCCATCTGCCAGGAAAGCTCGTCAAACTGGCGGATCAGCTTCTGTGCGCGTTCCCGTAAGAAGCTTCCCTCCGCCGTCAGCACCAGCCGCCGTCCCTCATGACGGAACAGGTTGATCTGAAACTCGCTTTCCAGATCCCGGATGCTTCCTGACACGGAAGGCTGGGAAATATGCAGAAATTCCGCGGCACGGCTGACGCTCTGGAACTGACAGACTGCAAGGAACTGCTGTAATTTGGCTATTGTCATGGACTTAAACTCCTTTCCGTGTAATCCAATCTATAGTTTTTTCCTATAATAACTTATTATATATATATTTTACTTTTCTGTAAAGTCGCGCTATGATACGAATAGCAATGATTGTACCGTAAAAAATACAATACGGTGCCAAGCATGGATATATGAATGATGCCGTTTATCAGAGAAAAGGAGAATTTATCATGGATTACGCTGCAGAATCACTGAAATTACACTATGAATGGAAAGGCAAGCTGGAGGTTACTCCCCGCGCTGCCGTAGACAGCAAGGAGGCTCTTTCTCTTGCTTATACACCGGGTGTCGCACAGCCCTGTCTGGAGATTCAGAAGGACGTCAATAAGAGCTACGAGCTGACCCGCCGCTGGAACACCGTAGCCGTAGTGACCGACGGTACCGCAGTCCTGGGTCTGGGCGATATCGGACCGGAAGCCGGTATGCCGGTTATGGAGGGTAAATGCGTCCTGTTCAAGGCCTTCGGTGATGTGGACGCGATTCCGCTCTGCGTGCGGAGCAAGGATGTGGACGATATCGTGAATACCGTCGCTCTGCTGGCAGGCTCCTTCGGCGGCGTAAACCTGGAGGACATCTCCGCTCCCCGCTGTTTCGAGATCGAGCAGAAGCTGAAGGAGCGCTGCGATATCCCGATTTTCCATGACGACCAGCACGGTACTGCCGTTATCACACTGGCAGGTCTGATGAACGCTCTGAAGCTGGTAGGCAAGAAGATCGAGGACGTAAAGATCGTTACCTCCGGCGCAGGCGCAGCCGGTATCGCTATCATCAAGCTGATGATGAGCATGGGCCTGAAAAATGTTATTATGACAGACCGTAAGGGCGCCATCTACGAGGGCCGTGAGGGGCTGAACCCTATCAAGGAAGAAATCGCAGCTGTCACCAACCGGAACATGGAGAAGGGTACCCTGGCTGAGGTCATCAAGGGCGCAGACGTATTCGTCGGCGTATCCGCACCGGGCGTTCTGACCAAGGAAATGGTTTCCACCATGGCGAAGGATGCTATCATCTTCGCATGCGCAAACCCGACTCCGGAGATTTTCCCGGATGAGGCAAAGGCTGCAGGTGCCGCTGTGGTATCCACCGGCCGCAGCGACTTCCCGAACCAGGTCAACAATGTTCTGGCTTTCCCGGGTATCTTCCGCGGAGCTCTGGACGTTCGCGCATCCGATATCAACGACGAGATGAAGATCGCCGCTGCACGCGCTATCGCTTCCCTGGTATCCGACGAGGAGCTGAACGCAGATTATATCCTGCCGGCAGCCTTCGATTCCAGACTGAAGGATTGCGTCGCTAAGGCTGTAGCCGAGGCTGCTAAAAAGAGCGGCGTAGCTCGTATCTAATATTGGCAATTACGTTCACTGGATAGAACTCATCATAAGAAAATCCGCAGGAGATTCGGTGTTTTTCACCGGATGGCCTGCGGATTTTTCGTATTGTCCTGCTTTCTTCCATATTCTTTTGACTTCGGCTAGTTCTCCGGCCACGCGGAGCCTTCCTCCAGCCCCTGCGCCCTCAGCCAGTCGTCCTCTACGGACAGGCTGCTCTCCTGACCGGTTTCATTCTCCAGGATGACCAGTACTTTAGCCTTTTCGTCGGCTGTGCGTTCCTCGCAGCCGTATTCGCCGTCGAAGATTTGTTTGATTCTTTTCATGGTGACTCCTTTATCTGATCGTATAGCTATATTTTTGCTCCCAGTTTTTTACAACTTTATCTATGCGAACCCAGGTCTTTTCCGGAATCTCTTCATCCGGTCCGTAGTATAGCATCAGCTCCCGCCGATATTCCGCGTACTCGCCCTCGTAATACGTGGCCGGAGGCCAGGTGCTTCCCTCAGCCGTAAAAACCGGCGCAGTTTCTCCGTCTGCTTCCAGCTCACCGCTTTCCCGGTTCAGAGAATAGGATGTTCCCGTCTTCATCCGTCCCCAGCTGGCGGAAATGGAAAATAATTTTGTGTTCTTCTCCAGGGTAACCGGCTCTACATACAAAAGTATCTGAGTGCCATACCTGATGGAACCATCTTCCATCTCTGTTTCTGTCACCTTTCGCTCTATTTTCACGATATGATAGCAGTCTTCCCCCACTTCAAAGGGAATATCCACTGCTTCCGAGCCATTTTCCGCCGGTATGGGCACCTCAAAAAGCGGACCCTCCGTTCCCAGTTCTGCCTTCAGAGAGACAGCCGGAATCCTCAGCTGATAGGGCTTGCCCTGCTGCGCGCTTACCTCCGCTGTGAAGCTGCCGCTGCCATCCAGGCCGTCGTGCAGCCAGAGTACATAATCCTCTTTTTCCCGTTCCTCCGGCAATATGGGATAATGCCCCAGACCGCAGATCTTCCAGAGTTCCTTCCCATAGCTCCAGGCGTTCAACTGCAAGGTATTTTCATCCTTCCAGTCCCCGCTTACCACCAGGGTACGGCCCTTATGGGTCACCGGCTGGCCGATGGCGTCCAGACTGTCGTATTCCGTAAGCGCTGTCATCTGTAACGTTACGGTCTGATCAAACAAATGAAGAAGAAACTGCTCCTGAGGTTTATAGAAAGTGAAATCCCAATCCAGAATCAGAAGCCCGTTCCGGAGATCCTGACAGCTGGAACCTGAACCACGCAAGTGGGTGCCATCCTCACTTTCCGCCCAGATATTCTCACGGACGGTATCAAACCAGTCGTCCTCCTCCGAGTGAACGACTGTCATTTTCACATAGAGAGATTGTTCCTGCCAGATGGCATACTCTACCGTAATTCTGCCGTATTCGGTCTCCACTTCCAGGGGAAGCGTCGTCCCTCTGTAAATCTCTTCTTCCGCGTCCCGGATCCCCGTCACCGGATTGAACCGAACCCGGATGACAGCCGCCGCGCAGGCTCCCAGAATTCCCAGTACTGCCAGAACCATCAATGCCAGCCGAAGCTTTCTGAGATTTCGCTGCTGCCGTTTTTTCACGGTCTCCACGGGGAGCTGCATGGCCTCGGCGATCTCCCGGCAGGTCAGGCCATCGTAATACTGCATCCGGATCATCCGGCTGTCCTGCTCCTTCAGCTTGCCAAGGGCCTGCTCCAGCGCCTCCCGGTTCAGGATGGCGTCCTCGCCGCTGTCCGCCGCAGCTTCCTCCAGCATTTCCAGGGGGACTGCACTCTGCTTCCCGTTCTGGGTCGCCATCCGGATGGCCTTTCGCTTGGCAATCACATAGAGATATGCTTTGATCGTCCCCTTTTCCGTCCGGAACCGCTCCCGGTTTCCGTAAAAATCCGCAAAGGTCTCCTGTACGCACTCCCGGATATCCTCCGGATTCGTCAGATACAGATGACATGCGCTCCACAGAAGGCCCATATATTGTTCCATTAGAAGGCCCATGCCCTCCTCCGGGTTTTGATCCAGCAGGTGCAGAAGTTTTTTGTCGGTCATAGGGGTTCCTCCTCTCGCACGATATTTCCTTTTACTTATAGTTGCGGAAAATTCGTGTTTTGGGGACATTTTTCATAAAGATTCCATGTTTCCGTTGTTTTCTTCAGTGTAACAGGTTTTTTCCATTACGTCCATTCTTTTCCAAATTAGTAATTTTCTTTCCGAACCTCGAAATAGTTCTGCGGATAGTTGCAGACCGGACATACCTTCGGGGCCTCAGTGCCTGCTACGATATGGCCACAGTTCCGGCACTCCCAGATCTGGACGCCACTCTTCTCAAATACCTGATGGGTCTCCACGTTCTGCAGCAGCGCGCGATATCTCTCCTCGTGGGTCTTCTCAATAGCTCCTACGCCGCGGAACTTCTCCGCCAGCTGCTGAAATCCCTCTTCCTCGGCCTCTTTCGCCATGCGCTCGTACATATCCGTCCACTCGGCATTCTCGCCCTCTGCCGCGTGAAGCAGGTTCTCAGAGGTATCGCCCAGCTCACCCAGCTCCTTGAACCAGAGCTTCGCATGCTCCTTCTCGTTCTCTGCTGTCTTCAGAAACAGCTCCGCGATCTGCTCATAGCCCGCTTTCTTCGCCACAGACGCGAAATAAGTGTACTTATTGCGCACCTGGGACTCGCCCGCAAAGGCCTCCCACAGATTTTTTTCGGTTTTTGTTCCGACGTACTTATTGGTTCCCATGATGTAATCTCCTTTCTTTTTATTTCAAAATAGTAACTATTACTGTTATATGCATGTAGCATATTCTAAAGAGTCCGTCAACTACTATTTTCCCAAAAAATAAGACCGTCCATTCCTGGGAAATTTTTTCAGGAATGACGGTCTTATTTTCAGTATTTCTATACCGCTATACGTTCTTATTTGCCCGGCGCTCCTTCAGCTCCGCACGCATCTTCGTGTTGAACTCACCATGCAACGGATAGGCCTTCAGCATGATGAAGCAGAGGATGCCCATGGCGAATAGGAGCCAGATGCAGATATCCACTACCATGGACTTCAGCTGCGGGGTTACAATGCTGTAGTTTACATAACCTACCGCCGCCAGCGCGATACCTACGACCAGGGTGGAGACAGAACCGCTCAGCTTCTTCAGAAGGGTTACGGCGCTGTTCACAAACGCAGCCTGTGCGGTGTGGAACTTCCACTCGGTGTAGTCTGCCACATCCATGATAAACGCTACGATAGCGATATTGGCCACGATATTGCCGAACGCACCAAATGCGGTCAATACCAGGAAGATCATCAGGATCTTGGAGTTGTACTGATAGGTCTCAGCCAGCAGGGTACCTCTCATAACCAGATAACCGATGGGCTGAATCAGGTAGATACCAAGGCCAAGCATCGCCATGGTACGCTTCTCCATCTTCTTCAGGATACCCGGCACAAACGGGATAACACCAATGGAAAATACCAGGCTGATAACGCCGGAAAGCGCGATGATGTCAGTGCTTCCCAGGGCAATACGGTAGAAATAAATGTTCGCCGCATTGATGGTATTCATCATCAGGAACAGAGTTCCATAGGCGCCTGCTGCCAGAAGCAGCGGCTTGTTATGTACGACGATATGCAGCTGATCCTTCCAGGTAAACCGTTCCGGTTCAGGCAGGCTGTTGTAGTAATCCTTCTTCCGGACGCCCACACAGCAGGCCAGACCACCGATAATATCACAGACAGCGACAATGGCAGCGATGGTCAGCCAGCCCTTTGCCTCCGTAGCCGCGCCATTGACGATGGGCATAACCAGAATGGAAACCACGATGGCGCTTCCGGTTCCGAACAGCTGACGGTAGGTCAGCAAACGGTTACGCTGATGCGGGTCTGCACTCATAACGCTGTTCAGCGCCTGCCAGGATACCGTAAACATGGTCTGCACCCAGCAGTAGATAAACATCACCAGGAAGAAATAACCTGCGTTCATGGCTCCCGTAAATCCCGGATTTACAAAGCACAAAATAGTAATAATTCCTAATAAAATACTGCCCCAGAACATCCAGGGACGGTATTTACCCATACGCTTCGTGTTGGTACGATCCGCCAGAACCGCGATAATTGGGTCGTTGATAGCGTCCCAGATAACCATGATGGTCATCAGCGCGCCCGCGATAGCCGGGTTAATCTTGGCGATATCTGTCATAAAGGACAGCTGATAGCTGCTTCGCAGCTGATTGTTCATATTGGCGGGCAATGCGCCCATGCCGTAGGCAAATACATGGCCATGGGTCAGTTTTTCCGGATCATCCTCTTTTGTTTTCTTCTGAAACATACTCCCTCTCCTCTTCCTCTTTTATGCGTGCTCTTCCAACCAGCGCTGCGCGCAGTGTGCAAGATATGCCGCGCCTCTGGGCAGAACTTCCTCATTGAACTGTACCTTGGGATTATGAGCGGAATATGCACCGCGATCATCCATATAGCCGCTGGACAGATACATAAAAGTGGACGGTACCTGTTCTGCCACAAATGCGAAGTCCTCCGACGCGCTTGCGGAGATATTCGGATATTCCATGGTTTCCGGCAGCTTCAGCTCACGCATATAGCCTACAAACTCTTTCGTAGTGGACGGATCACAGATAAGCGGCGGTCCGCCTGCGCTGATTTCCACTTCTGTATCTGCCCCGTATACCTTTGCGGTAGCCTCTGCAACTTCTTTTACGCGCTTCATCAGCTTCTGCTGCGCCTCTTTTGTGTCCGCACGCAAAGTTCCTGTCAGCTCCGCCTCTTCCGGGATGATATTCATGGCTGTTCCTGCATGGAAGGTTCCCACGGTAATAACACAGGCATCATGGGGATCAAATTCTCTTGCGATAATTTCCTGAAGTGCGATGATAATGTGTGCCCCGATGCTGATAGGGTCAATACAATTCTGAGGAAGCGCTCCATGACCGCCTTTTCCCTTAACCTTGATTTTCAGTGAATTATTAGAAAACATCATGGTGGAATTGTCATTATACATAAACATACCGATGGGCAACTGACCCGGTCCCACATGATATGCAAGAGCTGCGTCTACCTTCGGATTCTCCAGAATTCCATGTTCCAGCATATTCAGACTTCCGTTCAGGCACTCTTCTCCGGGCTGGAACATCAGCTTGACGGTTCCCTTCAGCTCGCTTTCATGTTCTTTGAGCATCTTCGCCGCACCCAGAAGCATAGTAGCGTGCATGTCATGACCGCAGCAGTGCGCTGCCTTCGGATCCTTGGAAGCAAAGGGAAGTCCGCTCTCCTCCGGCATAGCCAATGCGTCCATATCTGCTCTCAGAAGCAACACCTTGCCGCCCTTTCCGATAAGTCCGGTCACGCCCTCGCCGCAGCGCTGCGGTTCGATTCCGTACTCTCTCAATTTTTCTTCAATGAACGCTCTTGTCTTCGGAAGCGTCAGTCCGACCTCTGCATTTTCATGGAGATAACGACGGTTGGTTACCAGCTCGTCCTTCATCTCCAAAGCTCTGTCATAATAGCTCATGTTGTACCTCCTACCGTCCTGGCATATGGATTTTTAAAGCCTTAATGCACAATTATATACACTTTTTTGTGATGCGTCAATGCTTTAGCGAGTAAAATTATCAGATATTTTTTTCACAATCTATAGTTTTTCCCACTTTACTGATTTTTAGTCTTTTTTCAAGAATTAGTTTCTCTTCTGCAATTCTCCGACATCATTCCATTCCGCCGCAGTGCGATCCCCCGGAGGTGTTTTTTGCTCTATAGGAATCATGGCTTTCGCGCTTTAATGTAGCACAGTGTTTCCTAATATAAGAAAGAATGTGCCATTGGCACATTCTCGCGCCGAGGCACGGTTGCTTCAGCAACCATCTACCACTGCGCCGAGTGCGCATCTTTGCAAGCTCTGCTTGCTTTTGTGGAATAGGGAATTCTATCGGAATTTCCTATTCCATAACAAAAAATACAGGACATCTCCGGTTTTTCCGAAAAATGTCCTGTATCTTTCTTCTGTCTTATTTTACTTCTACCAGCTCAATCTTGAAATTCAGCTCCTTACCCGCCATCTCGTGGTTGGCGTCGAAGGTGATGGTCTTCTCGTCCTTGGCGGCCACTTTTACCGGGAACGGCTGGCCAAACTGGTTGGTCAAGTATACGCCCTGGCCCACCTCCAGCTCCTCAGAGCCCGGAAGCTGAGCGATTTCCAGTGTGAAAATGGCGTCCGGATTCGGCATGCCGTAGGCTTCCTCGGGCATCAGGTGAATATCCACCACCTGGCCTACCTCCATGTCTGCCACCGCCGCGTCGAAGCCGCGGATCATCTGGCCTGCGCCGCAGACGAACTCCAGGGGCTCGCCCCGGTCGTAGGAAGAATCGAACTGAGTGCCGTCGTTGAAGGTTCCCTTGTAATGGGTTCTGCAGGTCTTGCCCACATTGCGTCCGGTAAGCTTCGGCTGGCCACAGCCGCCTCCGCAGGAGCTGCCGCAATCTCCTCCGCAGCCGCCTTCCTCATGATCGCCGCAGGAATGCCCCTCTTCGTGATCATGGTGGTCACAGGTTGCGCCTGCGCTTGTCAGTTCTCCCTTCAGATAAGCCTCTACAGCTGCGTCCGTGTCACCTTCCGCTCCGGAACAAAGCTCCACACCCGCTTCTGCAAGAGCTGCCTGGGCTCCTCCGCCGATGCCGCCGCAAATCAGTACGTCGATGCCCTGATCTGCCAGAAGTCCTGCCAGAGCGCCGTGTCCGGTTCCGTTGGAGCCAATCACTTCACTTTTTACGACCTGATTATTCTCTACTTCATATACCTTGAAAGACTCGGTCTTTCCGAAATGCTGAAATACATTGCCATTGTCATAAGTTACTGCGATTTTCATGATAAAATCCTCCCGTTTTTGTTATATACGCAAGCTGTGTTCCTTCTCTGCCGCTCCCGTTTATCGGCTTTTCACACGCTGCGTTTCTATATAGTATAGCGCCCTTTTGTCTTTCCGTGAACCTCACATGACTAAAGTCATGTGCTTCTCAGCCGCCTTAAGCGGCAAGACTTCATATCGGCGGATACGCCTGCGACTTAGAATCGGCGCGGTTACGCACTTTTCTGGCCGGATACGGCCAGTTTCCACATCTCAGGTAGTCCACTGTATATCTGCCTGTATCTATGCTGCCTTCTGGCTCGCCAGTTCTGCACTGAGCAGCCGTAAGTCTGCATAGACACATGAGGTTCTACGCTTTACCGAAGGAACTTTTGCCTCCAGCAAAGACCTTTCCGTTTCCGAAAAGGGTTTGAGTAATTCCCGTATAAAATATCTTGCTCCGATATTATAAGCTGCAGACAGATCACAGTTATACTGTTTTCCTGTCTGAAAGGTACAAAGGCTGTGATTCTCCGGATTTCGAACTACCGGACCGCTTCCATCATATGCCAGCCTGCTGGTGTTTCGGGCGCTGATCCTGGATACGCGGATTCCTTTCCGGTGCGCCTGATGCTCGCACAGCTTCTGGATATCCCGTTTTCTCCATAAATGAAGCCTCTGCTTTTTAGTTCCGCTGATCTTGCCCTGCATTTCCAGATACTCAAAAATGATAACATCTGTATGATTTTCCGCAACGTAGGTTGTAATGGCCGCCGCTGTCTTCCGGGCCAGCTCCATATTCAACCGCTTTGCGTAAGCCCAACGGCTCTGTGTCTGTCTGGATCCATGCTGTCTCTGAAATCTGCGGATTCTGCCCAATACATGATACAGCCGGTCTTTATCACTGGGGAAGTCGATAAACTTCCGTCCCAGGACAGTTCCGTCTGCCTGCATGATGGTGCAGACCGCGTCCGTATTGATTCCCAGATCCACACTGCAAATGGTCTGTTCTTTGATATCTGTTTTAGTAAGGCTTACTTCTTCCGTATAAGAAAAGCGCAGAAAATACTTATGATGTCGTTTTTCCAGAGTAGGAGCAGAGGCCTTTTCCCCAACCCAGTTTTTTCGCAGATATTCCATATCCGTATAAAGCAGCTTTACCCGGAACCATTTCCAGTCGTGGCCGTCATACAGCTTCAGATATGCCGCATCCTCCTGCGGTTCTGCCTCCCGGTACATGACGTCACGGTAAAATACCGGCATGGCATGATTTTCCGAAACCAGCTTCGGTTTTCCCGTAAGGTGTCCATTTTTCCATAAATCAAGTCTTGTTTCATAGGAAGCGACGCTTCCAAGCGCATGCTGTATCGCTGCCCTTCTCAGGTAAGATGGCATCTTCGGAAAATGCAGGTCGAAATCATACCTTGCATGGTTCTTTTTCGTCTCATGCACCAGATGTTCCGCTGCATTAAACCGCTTCTTTGCGTTATCAATCTGGGAAAGTTCTTCCCAGCTTTCCGCGTACACCTGAATCAGATAACTGACTGCAGAGCGGTAAATCCGCAGCGTATGGCGGATGGGAATATTCTGTTTTTTTATTTCCACGCCATAACTGGATGTAATCCGCATGATAAAACCTCATTTTCTAGTTTCTTCGCTTTTCTTTCTGCCCCTCAATGTATGCCAGGACCTGTTCCCTGCTCCGATCACTGACTGTCACCGCGCAATAAGATGGATTCCACAAATGCCCGCCCCACAACTTCTGCTTTAATTCCGGATGTACAAGAAACATTTGTCTTGCCAGATTTCCTTTCATGATTTTTATCATATCAGAAATAAAAACTGTGGTTTACAATCCACCAGCAAATGGATATGATCCGGCATAACCTCCATGGCCAGAATCTGAAAGCGGTATTCCTTTGCCAGCTTTTGCAGCATTTCCCTGCATTCTGTATCAAGGCCATCTGTCAACACCTTTTTCCGGTATTTTGTACACCAGACGAGATGATATTGCAAAGAGTACACATAACCTCGACCATATAAAAGAGTGTTTTCTCTGATAGTAAATATATCTTTTTCCATGTTTATATATTACCATATGTAACACAGAAAGTAAACATCAGTTCTGTTTTTTATTTTCAAATTTGCACGCCTAACTCATCACTGAAGTAACGAGAATGCGGCGTGCAGTTATTCAAGACTCATACCTGACATAACAGATATGTTTTCTCATAAATGGACTGTTTTCTGCTTATTCCTCTGCCCGGACGACCCAACGCATTTTCGTGGAGCGGGCCCGGGGATTCCGCACACATTCCTCGGCTGATGGACGCACTACGTCTTTGGAATAGCTGCTGTAAATGCCGGAGCGATAACCCTCTTTCATGGCTGCCTTCACCAGCTTGTCCTCGCCGGAATGGAAGGTCAGAATGGCCGCGCGTCCGCCCGGCTTCAGAGCGCCCGGCAGCTTCTCCATGAACTCATAAAGCACCTCGAATTCCTGATTTACGTCGATACGAAGGGCCTGGAATACCCGCTGGCAAGTCTTTTTGACCGTTTCTTTTTTCTCCTTTTCCGGCAGGAAATCCAACGTTTTCTCGATAATCTCCCTCAGCTTTGTGGTAGTATCCACCCGATTTCCCCGGCGGATCTCATCAGTAATGGCCTTCGCCAGCTCCTCGCAGTAGGGCTCGTCGGAATTTTCATAGAGCATGCCTGCCAGCTCGTCCCGGTCAATGGTGTCCAGACGCTCCGCAGCGCTGATGCCCTTCTGCTGATTCAGGCGCAGATCCAGCGGGCCGTCCACCTTGAAGGAGAAGCCGCGCTTCGGATTGTCGATCTGCATGGAAGAAACTCCCAGATCTGCCAATACAAAATCGAAACCGCCCACTTCTTTCGCAATCTCATCAATGGTACAGAAATTCTGCAGCTTAATGGTCAGAATATCCTCGCCGAAGCCCTGATCCTCCAGCCGCTTCTTCGTCTTGGCCGACTCCTCCGGATCCACGTCTGTGGCGTACATGTGACCCTGTCCCTTCAGGCACTGCATCATAGCCCTGGTATGACCGCCATAACCCAGAGTAGCGTCAAAGCCAGTCTCACCCGGCTGGATTTTCAGGAAATCCAGGATTTCCTCTACCATAATGGAAATGTGCATGCCGGCAGGCGTGTTGCCCTTCCGGATCACGTGCTCCACCATATCCTGATATTTTTCAGGCTGATGCTCCTTGTATTTTTCTTCAAATTTTTTCGGATATTTGCCCTTGTAGCGCACGCGGCGCTTGTGGGGGATCTGGTGTTCTTCCATGGTTTTGTTCTCCTGACTTGTAATTTATATTGCTATATTTACACCTTTTCTGTGCATATAAAATATATTTTATTCTATATAATAAGAGACTACAAACTTTTGGTACTTATGCTAATTTATTATATGAATAAATTCTCTGTCCTATTATGCTCTTATAAAAATGACAATTTGACTATATTTCATTTTCCAATTTAGAACATAACTGCGACAGATAGGAAATCCGGGTCGTATCCTCCATAGAATGCCCGATCTGCCGCAATACTTCTTCTATCTCGGTGAGTGCCGCGCTCCGTCCTTCTTCGGATTCCGTCAGAATCTCCAGTTCCAGAAACTCCCCGAGCCCGGTCACCTGATCCACACAGGCCGTCAGCCGTCCCCGGTGAAAATAGTTCCGTACCTTTTCCACCGGAATCACTGGCGTAAAGCCAATCTGCTCCAGAATCGCCCGGACGGTCCCGCCATCGCCAACATTTGTCTCCATTTCCCTCCTGGTCATGGAGGCGTCATCCAGCTTCGGCCCCTTGAAATTCAACTGCGCCGTCTTCTCCCCGGTCTCCAGATATTCCGTCTCCCGCACTCGCAGGGCCTCGTCCCGCTCTGCAAAATCGTGGTGCTTTGCGCGGAAGTACACGTCCGTCTCCCGCAGCAGCCTGCCGGGGCGGAAGCCCAGCTCGGTCAGCTTCGCTGCCAGGGCCTGCCTGTCCCGGATTTTCAGTTTGATTTCTACTTCGATTGCCAATTTTTTATTTCCTTTTTCTAATATATATCTTTTATTATAACACTCATATCTTGCCTGATTTTTTCTAAGTTATTCTCCATGGTCATGGCTCCTTTTCCATCATGTTTCCAATGTCCACTTTTCCATTTTTATATTGCTTTCAATCATGGTATTTCTCCACTTTTAAAGTATGTTGAACGTTATTTTCATTATATCTCATTTCTATATAAGGAGCAAAAGGATCTTGCATTTTACATCAAAACATATTCATCCTTTTATTTTATGCTATATATAGGAATAAAAAAGACAGACCATATAACAGCTTTATATGCTCTGTCTTTTTATTCCTACAAATCTTCGTGCAGTTTTACATCGCTATTATCTGCCATGCATTGTTTTAAGGCAACAATCATTTTTTCCGCATCCAGCGGCTTTGCAAGATGAACATTCATTCCAGCCAGCCGGCTGTTGATAATGTCTTCTGCAAAGGCATTTGCGGACATTGCAATGATCGGAACCCTCCTGGCATCCCTTCTTTTCATTTCCCTGATTGTCCTTGCCGCATCCAGACCATTCATCCTCGGCATCATAATATCCATATAAATTACCCCAAAATAATCCGGTGCAGATTTCTCGAAGATTTCAACTGCTTCCTGCCCGTCTACTGCACATGTAACTTCCATACCGCTGTCTTCCAATATACATCTGAAAATTTCCATGTTCAACTCATTGTCTTCCACAACCAATACCCGCATGCTTTCTACCGAATAATCATCAAGGCTTACTGGCTTATCTGATAAATTACTGTTTTTATCCTGCGTGCCAATTTTGAACGGAATTTTTACATTAACTGTTGTCCCGACACCTGCTTTGCTCTTCAGTTCAATACTTCCATCCATTCTGTCCACGAGTTGCTTCGTAATTGCAAGCCCCAGTCCGGTGCCTTCATACCTGGATCTGCTTGTCTCGCTTTCCTGAGAGAACATATCAAAAGCATGTGCAATAAAATCTTCACTCATACCCACACCCTGGTCTTTACAGTAGAAAGTGAAATTTGCTCTGTCATCATCCAGAGTTTCTTCCTTAACCCCGACCGTGAGCACACTACCCGCCTGACTGAATTTTATGGCATTGTCCATAATATTCGACAGAATCCTTCCAAGATATACCGGGTTTCCAACCAGAGTGCTGTGACTGTATATACCATTTTTCCAGTCAATCTCATACCGGATGCCTTTCTTGGCAGCCCGCTCATCATAAATCTGGTTCAGTTCCCGCAGTACCTTTGTCAGATCAAAGGTTAGCTGCTGGTCCTTCAAATCTCCGCTCTGTAGTTTATTCATATCCAACACATCATTTACCAGAGATACCAGATATTTCAGGGCTTCCATTTCCTTTTCTCTGATCTTCTGCTGCATCTGCAGATCATCTGCGTACTGATTTCCCATATTTACCATACCGATAATACCGTTCAGTGGTGTGCGGATATCATGACTCATAGTTGCCAGAAACCTTGTTTTCATTTCGGCTTCCCGCTTTGCTGCTTCCGCTGCAAAGTTAAGATCCTCTTCACGTCTTTTGGAATCGCTGATACTACGGACCGTACATAAAACATGGGTAACATTTCCAGACTGATCCCGTTTTTTTACAGTAAAAAGCATCCTGTGCCAGCTGCCATCGCACATTCTGTATTCTGTAGAAATACATTCTTCCGTCTTTAATCTCTCTGAAAGTGTAGAAATATCCAGAAATGGACGTATCAGCGGACGGTATTCCGGTGCAACCATTGTATCACAAAGCTGATACAGTTTTTCCGTTGCACATCCTCTGTTTCCTGTCAGTTTGTGTATTTCACTGTCATTTGATACCTCTTCAAAAAAATCTTTCTGCACATCAATCCTGTAGATAGAACAGTAACTCTTGGCAATTGCCGAAATTATTTCATTACTCAGCCGTGTCTCATCCAGTGCCTGCTTTAATTGATTCTGGATCGTAGTTTCTTTTTCCATGATATCATCAATATGCCGAAAACCCACCAGTGCGAAAAAATTTTTCTCATCCTCGTATATTTTGACTGCCTGTGCCTCAAAAAATTCATGCTGGTTCGGATTCGGTTTACTTCTATAATGGTATGTAATGCGCTTCTTCCGGGAAAGCTGTTCCTTTAGATGCCCTGTCGAAATCCAGTCCTTAAATTCCTGTCTTTCTTTATCATACAGATATTGAACCGCATATTGGTCAGCAGAAGAATTGAAATTATCACCCTGTTTCAGATTCATTTTTTTTACGTTGGTTCCATCGTTTATATGGAGAATTTCAAAGGAACCGGTATTTAATTCAACATAATAGACAGCCGTAAAATCTGCACATATCTTATCCAAAAGCCGTCTTTCCGCCATCTGTTCTTCCAACGTACTTTTCAGTTTTCTGTTCCTCATATGTACCATTACAGTCAGGATAAGAAGCAGAACGAGCAGCACGGCTATAAAAGCTAAAGCAGCCACAGACTGCAGTTGCTTCGGAAATATATATTTAATTTCTGTCATAACAAAATCCTCTCTATGTTTCCTGTCTGCTTTTCCCATGCATCTGGAAGGCTCCTGATTGCTGCGGTTGCCTCATAATCATTTATGACAGGCATTTTGCTTTCTCAACTCTTTGCTTATGGTCTGCTTAATTTTTTCATCATCCAACGGCTTTGCAAGATGTGCGTTCATTCCTGCTTCCATACACCTTTCGGCATCTTCCCTGAATGCATTTGCAGTCATAGCAATGATAGGGATTGTTTTTGCATCTTGCCGTTCCAGGTCTCTTATTGTTCTTGCAGCAGTAAGACCATCCATCACCGGCATCATAACATCCATTAAAATAACATCGTATGTTCCCGGTTCGGAAGCTTCAAAATGCTGAACAGCTTCTAACCCATTGTTCACTGTTTCTACTTTAGCTCCATTTTCCGTCAGCATAAATTCTGCTATTTCCACATTCAGCTCATTATCTTCAACCAGCAATACCCGGATATCTGATATATCTGCATCAAAATCTTCTTTTTCTTCCGGCCGTGCATTCGTATCAATTTTAAATGGAAGTATTACAGTAAAACAGCTTCCTTCACCAAGCTTGCTTTCAACTGTTATGGTTCCGCCCATCTTTTCTACAAGTTGTTTCACAATAGGCATTCCCAGACCTGTCCCATTATAATCAGAACGTGGGGAATTATCTGCCTGTACAAATGGAGTAAACAATTCATTTTTTATAAATTCTTCTGACATTCCAATTCCATTATCTCTTATTTTAAATTCACATGTCATGTGAGTTTCTGATCTTTCAATCGTTCTCATACTCATGTAAATAGAACCATTCACCTTATTGTACTTCATACTGTTTGTAAACAGATTCATCAATACTTTTTTCAGATGAACTGCATTGCTCCAAACATATATACCACTGTAATCATCATGTTCTCCTATAACATGAAGTCCTTTTTCTTCTGCCTGAAAAGATAGTGACTCCGTGATTTCCTGACATACCTGAGCCAGATTGATGGATTCATCACCAAAAACCACTGTATCTGATTCTAACTTTGCCATATCTAAAACATCATTTATCAATGATAGTAGCAGTTTCGATGACTCATGTATTTTATTCATACAATCCTTTGCCCGCTCAGCATCATTTCCGCTTTTCTCAAGAATCGTAAGCATGCCAATAATACCATTGATCGGTGTTCTGATATCATGAGACATGTTATTTAAAAAGGAAGTCTTAGCCTTATTGGCACTCTGTGCTTCTACAAGTGCATTTTGTAATTCCTGCTGTTTTTCTTCAAGCTCCTGATTCAGCTTCAATGCCTGCTCAGCAGACTTCTTGAATTTTTCTTCCGCACGTTTTGATTTTTTCAAAGAATCAAGAATTATACACAGAACAACGAAAAAAGAAATTCCAGCGACAAGTGAAACTGTCAGTAAATTGTCCTGAATAAAATCCTTCAATGTAACTTTTCGTGAAGAAGCATTATACGAAACTACTGCACCTGAAAATTGAGTTGTAGGCATAGATGTCAGTGTTTTATTCAGAATGGACAAAAGAACCGGTTCTCCCTGCTGAATAGCAAATGGAACATCAGCTTCTTTTGTCAGGAAAACACTATGAAGCTTATTATTTTTCAAATAGTCTGAAACAGTACCTGAATTGCTTACAATACAATCCGTCTCCCCTTTCTGCATTGCTTTTACTGCTGCATCTGATGTCTCATATTCCACAACCTCCCATTGCGGATAATTGTATGAAAGATATGCTTTCAATGTAAAATTATCTTTTTCAACGGCAACTGTATTCTCTTTATTTTCATCAAAAGAATCCTTTGCCGTAATTGCTGCCATATTGAGAGTCAATAGCGTGTCCGACAAAGCAAATCCATTTGTTTCTGCAAAGTATGGATTCTGGTTTGCATGAAAAATCAGGTCTATTTTTCCATCCTGCAATGCCTGAAGCAGTTCACTTCTTGTCTCATATCCATTTAATTCAAATTCCAGAGTCTGACCTTGCAGACAATTTTCTGCAAGATCCACATAATCTGTAATAACACCTGTCAGTTTACCTGTTGATGGATCTACACTGCTGATACCTCCATCCTGATTCAGATACCCTATCCGGATTGCACCATGCTGCCCGATCCACTCACTTTCTTCTTTTGAAAGAAACGAGCTGCTCTGTGCAGAAAGATAACGCCTGTAGAGATCATCTGTGTAAAATGGGTTGTCATCCTTGATTCTGCGCATAGCACTATCCAGTGCTTCTTTGATATCCGGACGTTTGGGATTTATGGCAAAATAGATTTCTGTCTCTCCAATACTTGCAACAGGCGAAATATCAGATTCTTCCCAACGGGATTCTTCTACCGAAACGAAGCAGTCAATTTCATGTTTCGACAGTTTGTCCATAATTTCTGTGGTTGTAGAAACATTGATATGCTTCGTATGCAGACCATATTTTGATTCCCATTCATTAAGCACGTCCTCCACTATATTATCTTTAGACACACCAATATTTTTTCCCTCAAAAGAATCCAAATTTCCTGCTGTAAGATCCATATTGGATGCATCCGTATAGATGTAGTATTTCTCTTCCCCCATAGGCATATCGGAAAAAAGCATATTTTCAGCACGTTCGTCTGTATAGGAAATGTCACCAAGAATATCAATCTCTCCATTTTCCAACTGTGTAAAGCAGTTTTTCCAATCACTTGTTATGTATTTATATGTCCATCCTGCATAACCTGCAATATCTTGAAGATACTCATAACCATAGCCGCTTCTTTCCCCCTTTTCATTGACGGTATTATAAGTTTCTTCAAAAGATCCTACCCGGATAACATTGTCAGAGTTTTCTTTGGCAAATGTAGGAACGGATAAAACAATAAAACATATCATTGTGCAAAATATAATGTAACAAAATTTGAAATTCATTATATTCTGTACTAATTTGCACTTCTTCATCTTTCTCCCCTCCTCTAGGCTACAGTTGCTTGCTTCCCGATTTTAATTTTACATTCATTAATTGTCAATAACCTCCCCGCTATTTTTCACAATATTTTTCCAAACAGCTTCTGTATTACTTATTCAAGTGCTCTACCATAAAAAAGCACTGCCAAACAGACAGTGCACCTCATTTCATGCAACTGGCTGCCATTTTACAGGCCCTGTAGCTTTGCGTCCCAGACTTTCATCTGGTTTGCCGATTTCCTTATTATAGCTTTAATACTTATGCAAAAAAAGAACAGCCGCTACATATACTCGAACTGTTCTTCTACTTCTGAAGTCCACGCAGCATTGACATCACTGTTTCCTGCTCATTTGTACTCAGATCGTTCCATATCCTTAAAACTTCTTTCTGCTCTTCTGTCAGATTCTCTGAATTACCTTCTTGAAAAAACTGTGATAATGTCACGCCTAATGCTGTACATATTTTTTCAAGTGTGATCAGCGACGGCAGGTTTTCCTGCGCCATGATTCTTCCCAGTGACGACTGGGAAATTCCCGACAGCTACGATAATCTATATTTACTGATATCACGCTTTTCACACAAAGATGTTATTTTATCCGCAATATACTTCTCTATCTGCAAGTAACTATACCTCATTTTCGCTTATATCGTTTTTATAATATCACAGACAGTTACGTTTGTCACATAAAAGTTTGAAACCTCAAACAAAAATAAGCCTGCCATCATCCGCAGATTTCTCCACTTCTTTTTCCTTCAAGGTAACCCGCTTGGCTGTTTTTGCCATTTCTCCCAAGGCAGCGATCAGTTGCGTATAAGCAGTGACCTCTTCTGCTGTTAATGGGGAAGAAAACCATGGAAAGATAATCTTCTCATCGGTGATTTGAACTGGAAGCTCCTCAATGGTAAGGGCCTGCTTAAAAAGATTTTCCGAGCTGTATCACTTGGAAATACGCTTCTCTGACGGTTGAGCTTACGGTAAGCAGTTGGTTTATCACTAAAGATACCTCCTCTTACTGCCAGCACAAAGTTTCGCTTAGCAAGCACTTGATGCGTTTCCTCTACGTATGCATATTGTCAAGTGTTACAATTAATGACGAAATCCTTTTTCAGTTCTTCCGAAATATATTGTGTCAAAGCATTATCATGCAGTAAAGCACACATGGCTAGATCTTGTAATTCATCACCTTGAATTTTCCAATATTCAGCCATGCGTATACTTATATAAGCCACTCTTTTTCCATGTTTGTTTTTGATATTTACCAACTCTGCTTCTATACAGTCCAAAGCATAAGAACAGGCTCCTGCAAGTCCGATAATATCTATGTTCTTCTTTCATTGGTATAATCCTATCATAATACATTTATGCTTCTGAGAACTGGTCTTTTCCTACAAAGCATAACGGACATTCAAAATCTTCTGGAATATCCTCCCACTTTGTACCAGGTGCAATACCACCTTCTGGATAGCCCTTCTCCTCATCATATTCCCATCCGCAAACATCACATACGTATTTCATTCGTTGTTCCTCCTTGTAAATATATTAATACACAGCCTATCATTACTGCTTTTTTGAATTAATCACTTTCTTCTTCGTAATAATCTCATCTCCTTAATAATTCTCTTCATGTACTTCAAAATAGCTCTGTGGATGATTACATACCGGACATACTTCAGGCGCCTTAGTTCCTACCACAATATGTCCGCAGTTACGGCATTCCCATACCTTAACTTCGCTCTTTTCAAATACCTGTGCAGTTTCAATATTCTTAAGAAGTGCACGATATCTTTCCTCATGGTGCTTCTCAATCTCACCTACTGCCCTGAATTTTGCTGCAAGCTCAGGGAATCCTTCTTCCTCAGCTGTTTTAGCAAAGCCATCATACATATCTGTCCACTCATAATTTTCGCCTTCTGCCGCTGCCGCCAGGTTTTCCTTTGTATCACCAATTCCTGCTAATTCCTTAAACCACATCTTTGCATGTTCTTTCTCATTATCTGCAGTCTTTAAAAACAATGCTGACATCTGCTCGTAGCCTTCCTTTTTCGCTACAGAAGCAAAATAGGTATACTTATTTCTTGCCTGTGATTCCCCTGCAAATGCCTCCTGTAAATTCTTCTCTGTCTGTGTTCCTGCATATTTGTTTTCTGCCATCTCTTTTACCTCCGTTTTCTTTACTACTTTTTCAAAATCTGATGCCGGGTGCTTGCACAAAGGACATATAAAGTCATCCGGTAATTCCTACTTTACCTTCTCCCTGCATTTCGGGCAAATGCCTTTAAATGAAATATCATAATCCACACATTCAATTCCATGAGTGTTATGAATAGTAATAATTCTCATTATTATAAAAGCTGCCAAACTGAGTATCTTTTACCTGAATAACTATTTTATTTTGCGTTCAAATACATATTCTGAATCTGAAGATAAATCACACCTAAACGAATATCCGATTCTGTCAAATTTCTGAATCTCCACCGGATTTTCAATATTATTTTCCGCTATGAATCTGACCATTTCACCACGAGCCATCTTGGCATAGGTACCTTTTGTTACCAATTTATCTCCGGATAACTCACAAAATACAATTGTAATATATCTGTCCTGTGATGTCAGATACTTTTCTATACATTTTGAGTATTCTTTTGATGCAAGATTAATGATAATCCTACTGTCATCGATTACTGAGCGGTATAACAATTCTCCCCAGTACTCATACAGACTTTTTGCATCTCCAATTCCAACCTTTGCCTGCATTTCAAGACGATAAGGAGTCACACCATCCATTGGTTTTAAAATGCCATAAAACGCAGACAAGATTCTTAAATGATTTTGCAAATACTCAAACTGCTGGATTTCAAACACAGATGGTGCCATATATTGAAATGCAATCCCATCATATGCTAAAACAGCCGGAGTAAGCCTGTTATAAAGATCCATATTTTCCAATCTGTTAAAGTTCTGCTCTGCAATCTTGTCATTACATTTCCAGATAGCTTTCAGTTCTTCTTTTGATTTGCTTTTCATCCAGTTTAATACTTCTGCTGTCTTATCAATATAGACAGGCAGTTCAACCGGTGCTAAGTTATCGGTATCTACAATCATCTTTTTTGCAGGTGATAAAATAATCTTCATTATGCCAATTCCTTAAGCATATTTTCAGGATCATCTGCCGCCTTGACTTTATCATTTGCCTTTATAATGATTCCCTGCTCATCAATAAGATATGTAGTTCTTACTACACCCATAGATACTTTTCCATAATTTTTCTTTTCTTTCCAGACATCATATGCTTCAATAACTTTACGCTCCGGATCTGCTAATAGCGTAAATGCCAGTCCGTATTTTTCTTCAAATCTCTTGTGAGACGCTACAGAGTCCTTGCTTACTCCGAGAATAACAGCTCCCTTCTCAGTAAACTGTGGATAACGCTCAGAAAAGCCACATGCCTGCTTCGTACATCCTGGTGTATTATCCTTTGGATAAAAATATAAGATTACTTTTTTTCCTGCATAATCGCTTAATTTATGCATTTCTCCATTCTGATCCGGCAATTCAAAGTCCGGTGCTTTTATTCCTAACTCTAACATTTACTATTCCTCCGCTTTTGTATTTTCCACCTGTTTTCTTGTTCTTTTATTACCTGAAATCATTTTATGACCAGAATAGACTGCCATAATCATGCATATCAGAGAGCCAAACGCAAAGTATTTGTGTGCTGCTTTTAACCCTTTATATCCTGTATAAAAAGTTCCAACCATTGTAACTATTGCTCCGATTGACCAATATTTATGTGCTTTCATTTTATACCTCCAAATTGATTAAGCTGTTTCCAAAATAAATATCTCTGGATCATTAACAATATTATACATTCCATCCATTACTTTCGACAAGTAGGGAAAGAAAAATAATCATTCCAAATACAAAAGGATGTATCACGATAATTCTGGCATTACCTTGACGCATCATTTCGTGTTGTATTTTTTATTCTTCTTAATGACAGCTCATTAATATCTACATAACCAAGCTGACTTAAAATGCCATTTGTTCTGGTTTCGTACCCTATATGAATATGTCTGTCAAAACATACATATGTCCCCATAATCTTCTCCTTTTTCTAATAACCCTAATACAATAAATCCCGATTAGTATTTCCACTCATTTTAGAAAATGGGCAACTCCGATTGGAATTGCCCACTCATTGCACTAATTATGCGATTTTTTCTTGGTTGCACCGATTTCTGCATCAAATGATGTAAGTTTGATGTAAATCGCTGTTTTTCCAGTTTTTTATCAAATGAAGTACGTCCCGTCTATTTACTATGAAAGTCCTGAACGGCAGCCATGAATGAGTCATGCTTGCATGAACGAATTCATGGATATCGGGCAGGCTAAACTGTATGAGTAAGCAGGGCAATCGCCCGGATTACGAATGCAGTTGGCAGTTACGGGAGTGCCATAGGCACGGAGTAACTGACTTTCATATATTTACATCTTAATAGAGCTTTGCACCAGCCGGGATGTGGTTATCAACCATCAGAAGATGGAGCTTTTCTTCTCCCTCTTCCTCATGGATTGCACTGAGGAGCATTCCACAGGATTCAATTCCCATCATGGCTCTCGGTGGCAGGTTGGTGATCGCAATTAAGGTCTTTCCAACCAGTTCTTCCGGCTCGTAATAAGCGTGAATACCGCTTAAAATCGTACGATCTGTGCCTGTTCCATCATCCAGAGTGAACTGTAACAGCTTCTTGGATTTCTTAACAGCTTCACACGCTTTAACCTTTACAGCTCTGAAATCGGACTTGCTGAAAGTATCGAAATCAACAAATTCCTCAAATAAAGGCTCTACCTTTACCTTGGAGAAGTCGATAACTTCTTCTTTCTCCGGTGTTGCTGTGGAAGTGCTGTTTTCTGACTTCGCAGATTTCTTGTCAGCGTCCAGTGACTTCATTGTCGGGAATAAAATTTTGCTCTCTCCATCCTGCCCCATGCCGCTCTGTAAGGGTTCAAAACTCGCACAATACTCGATTCGTGAAACTTTTTTCATTCGTCTTGTGTCCTCTTGTGCCGTCCTTTTCGCCTCAAAAGTTGTAGAAAAATTGTAGAAAGTTGTAGTGCGTCTGTTATGGCATATTACTGGCACAGGAATGGCAGCATTCTGCTATGCTATCCCAGTATGCCGTATCCACCATAATCTCTACATGAAGAACGGCTTGTTTGTTTAATCGCAGACGCATACATATTATATGATAACCTCCAAGCCCATCCAAGTCAACGGTTTTTATTGAAACATTTTATGACTTTTATTTCCCTACCTTTAATAATTAGTAAAGAGGAGACTGCCATGCCTGAATACCAACTTCAAATTAAACAAGTGGTAGATTACCCACGATGCCGGATTTATCGTGAGTTCATCCACAAACTGATCAACGACCGGAGCATCCGCATAAACGGAGGCTCCGGCCTTTTTCATTTTACTGTACTTTGCAGCTATGCAAACTTCCGCACCTCATATCGCCGTATTGACGGGATCAGTTATACAGTCTCGCCCGGCGAATGGGTTTGCACCGTCAAGGAACTGTCTTGCTGGTTCCGCACCCGCTTTCATCGGCAGGCGCTGTCCATGCTGGATACCCTTCAGAAGCAGCACTTGATTTCCTATACACTGCTGGGCCGTGGCAATGTAGTCAAATATAAAATCCTCCACTGGGCCCGCCACAATTCCGCACTGGAGTACAATGCCCCATGCCAAAAGGATACCGGTTTTTTCTTCCTGCCAGTCTCTGTTGCCCTGGAACTGGTCAGCTCTGCCCGCTGCTCTGAAATGGACATCGTTCTGGATCTGTGGGTATCCGCTGTCTACAACGATACGCAGGTGCAGGGGTCAGAGGTCGGTCCGGTAGCCTATTTTCGCAATGGTACAGGAAACCCGTTGGTCAGTTATACCGAACTCTCCTGCCGCTGGGGGCTGTCACGCGCTACCGTATGCCGGATACTGAAAAAGCTGGACGGTCTTGGGTATATCTCTATCATGTCGTTTCCCGGCCGGCATGGAAGCGTGATCTACCTGCAGAACTACCTGTCCACCATGTTTGAGATTTCCGATGTTTTAATCGACAAGGAGGAAGTTGCCATGACCTTAAACATTCATCTGGAGCTTCCGGAAACTGCTGAAACCGAAGAGAGCCAGTCCATCTCTGAGCATGAGGTCATTGTTTCGGATGCACTTTCCAGCGTTTCAAAATCGCACATTGAAACGATACTCCGCAAGATGGCTGACATCCTATCTACGCAAGGGATTTCCTGCTTTTCTTGCCCGCTCTCCCGCTATAAGTTATATCCCTTATCGGACGACTGCTGGGAAGAGTTGATTCCGCGTGCGCGAGGGAAATCCACGGCCCACTTTGGTCTGACCATCCTCTGCGGCACAAACACTTCAATCGCCACTTTTGAACTTACACTCACTCCCTCTGAGGAGCACGAAAATAGGAGGAACCTGAAATGAGAAAATTTGTTGAACCTGATGTTGCTGATAATCCCCTGTACCATGATACCTGGAAACTGCTGAAAAAATACCGAGATGTTGTGTGGAGCCTGGAGCTTTCTGTCCAGCATGTCCGCACCAAGTTTGAGATTGAGTATGGTACCTCCATTGAGGATTTTCTGGATTCAGTCTATCTGGCTGGCGCTGATTTGGCCGGAAGCGACATCGAGCATCATGCCAAATGCATTGAACGCAGCCACAAAATGCTCAAGCTGCTGGATTCCGCAATCGAATTGCTGCGTACCAAGCACAAAAACGGTGAGGCATATTACTGGCTGCTGTACTACTCCTTCCTCTCGCCGCAGCAGCTCAAAAATGTTGAGGAAATCATCGAGACCCTACGACCGCATATTCGTGACATCAGTTTCAGAACCTACTACCGCAAACGCCGGGAAGCTATTGAAGCCCTCAGTTCCGTCCTTTGGGGCTATACCTCCAAGGACAGTTTAGACATGCTGGAACAGTTCTTTCCAGAGACAAAATCACCTTCCGGACAATCGGGCAAATAATTGGCACAATTCGGGAACAAAATTGGCATGGTTCTGCTCTTTCAGTGTAAATACCGATGTGTTAAACTGAATATGCTCAAACTTGCACCCAAAACCGAACAGGACAGTAACGGCACCTTTCATCAGGGTGCTTTTTTGCTGCCCAGATGGCCGCCCGGCCATTTGAAAGCCCACATTTGTTTTGACAGGTGTGGGTTTTTCTGTTCCCTATTGAGCATCAAAAAATCATTCAGAATTGGAGGATCGCAAATTGAAGAAAACGAAAACCCCTCAAACTCCGCAGCTTCAGGAGCCGGATACCCAGTCCAAGCGCAGGCTTTCGCTGCCCAAAGTAGCTTACAGCGCCTTCCTGTGTGTGATGATGTCCATGATGTTCTGCCAGCCGGCTTATGCGGCAACAGATGTATGGACCAAGGCCAAAGAGATCATGCAGGATGTATACACCCAAATCCTTGCCATCTCCACTATCGCCGCCATCGTCACTGCTTCGGTAGCCTTGCTGCTCATGAACTTCTCCCGTTCCGGACGGACGGTGGATGAAAGCCGCGCCTGGCTCAAACGAATCTGTATCACCTGGGCTATCCTCAATGGCTTGGGCTTTATCATGGCGTATGTGACGCCGCTCTTTAGTGGCGGACAATGGACAGGCTGATTGACCGTCTGACTGCTCGCCGGAAAGGAGGCTTGCATTTATGGGCATTTTAGACGGCATAGTGGAATGGATCGCAGAACAGGTAATGGCCGGTCTTGATCTGGTGACCACATCGGTTTTGGGTGCGCTGGGCTGTGATATGGCTGTATTTCTGCGTTATTTTCCCGCAGCAGAGACTATGTACTCTGTTTTCGTGGCTCTGGCAATCGGGATCATCCTGCTCAACTGGGTCTGGCAGTTATTCAAAAACTTCGGTCTTGGCGCAGGTGTGGAAGCAGAAGACCCGGTAAAGCTGAGTATCCGTTCCGTTATTTTTATCCTGCTGACGCTCTTTTCAGATGAGATCGTCAATATTGTTCTTACCATCGGCGGCACCCCCTACCACTGGATCATGGAGTCCGACCTTCCTGCATTAAGCTTTGCAGATTTCAATTCCGTGATGCTGGTCATCATCGGTGTGTGTGCCAATGGGGCTGTGGCGCTGATTACCTTGATTTTGGTTCTCATCCTGGCCTGGAACTACCTAAAACTTCTGTTCGAGGCAGCCGAACGGTATGTGCTGCTCGGTGTACTGGTCTACACGGCTCCTGTGGCTTTTTCTATGGGCGCCAGCCAGACCACAGCAAACATCTGGAAATCCTGGTGCCGGATGCTTGGCGGTCAAATTTTCCTATTGGTCATGAACGCCTGGTGCCTGCGCCTGTTCACAAGCATGGTGGGGTCCTTCCTTGCGAACCCGCTTTCGTTGTAAGGAGGTCTTATCCTTGAAGAAACTCAAAAAATTTTTGTTTGCGGCCTTTACAGTCGCAATTCTCTCCTGCCTGCTCTGCCAGCCGGCTTTTGCCGCTATCTCCGAAAGCGATGTGCAGGCTCAGGTAGACGCTGTGGGAAAAGAAGCCGTTTCCGGCAATGTGTTTATCTGGTTTCTCTGTGCTATCGGCTTTCTCAAAGTCGGCCAGAAAATCGATTCCTTTCTCTCCAGTCTTGGTGTCAATGTAGGACATACCGGCGGCAGCATGCTGGCTGAGGCTATGATTGCTGCCAGAGGCATCGGCGGCATCAAGAACTTTTCCAGTCACCACTTTGGCGGCGGGAGAAACAGCAGTTCCACCAATGTCAACGCAAACGGTGGTAAAGGCAGCGGCGGCTTTGGGGCAGGGTTTGCCAGCGGCGGTCTTGCTGGAGTGGTGAGCCGAAAAGTCACAAACAGCGCCATCAAGACAGCCACCACAACTCCCGGCTCCAAGCCTTCCGGTCTTGGCAGTCTTTTAGGCGATGCTGCAGCCGGAGGGATCGGCGGCCATATGTACGCTTCTTCCGTCAGTAAGGGCGGCAATTTTGCCAACAATGTAATCGGCAGCGTAGCCACGGGTAGTATCAGCCAGATGGGTTCCATTTCCGGTGAAAAAGCCGCCGAAGCCCTGCACTCTTACATGGGATATGCGGCACTGGAATCCGGAGCTGAAAATGTTCCGACCTTCCAAAATGTCGAAATTGGCGGCGGCCGCATCACCGGCACAGAAGTGACTGCGGAACATCCCGAAGGCATCTCCTTTGGTATGTACCACGCAGACCAATATGTTGCCCCGGAAGGCCAGTACACCACCGTTCATGCCGTGGATGGCACAGCATGGTATAAGCAGTACGCTGTGGATGCTGTTGACAAATCGCCCTATATGGCTCCTGACGGTTCTATCGCCTTCAACGAATCCATTGTCAAAAAGCTGCCTCCAGCCCCGAGGAGAAAGGACAAGATATAAATGCCAGAAGATCAAAAAAGCAGTTTTTCCGAAGCTGTGGAGACCGGCGCCTCCGCAGCGCATACCATCCGCGGCGCAATCAAAACCGGAAAAGCTATTTCCTCCGCTGCCAAAGGCGCTGCCGCAGGCGGTCCTTACGGTGCAGTTGCAGGCGCAGTGTGGGCAGGTCGGAAGCATATCGGAAAAATCATTGTGGCAGTCATTGCCCTGCTTATGCTGCCGGTATTATTTGTTCTCATGCTCCCCGGGCTTATTTTCGGCGGACTGACCAATGCTTTTTCGCCATCTGACCCCGAAATTCCGATTTTGAATAGCGAAACAGCGATTATTGAGAACGCCAACGAGATCACCTTTACCCTCAACGGCATCTTGGGCGAGGCACTGGATGATGTACTTGCCCGGATCGAAGCTGACTTTGCGGCATCGGGAGCCGACCATATGGAGGTCAAAAATGCCTATTCCGGCGGTCCCATTTATAACGCCAACCTGTTTATCTCTCAGTATTGTGCGGCCAAAGACAAGGATTTTGAAAGCATTTCTCTGAATGACCTTGCCGCCACCCTGCGGGAAAACAAGCAGCATCTATATTCCTACACCAGCAAGCAAGAGATTCGTGAGAGCACCGTGACTGATCCGGAGACTGGGGAAGAAACAACGGTGTCCGAAACATGGATGGTCTATACTGTCCGTTACAACGGTGAGTCCTATTTTTCTGATGTTGTATTCCAGCTTACCGATGACCAAAAGGAGCTTGCATCTGATTACGCTTCCAACCTAAGCCTGTTCTTGGGCGATGGTCTGCTGCAAAATCTGGAAGCGTGGACCGGAAACAGCATCACCGCTCTGGGCGATGTTACTTTCACCGACGGGATCACACCTGTTGTTTACTACAATCAACTGGATGAACGCTATGCCGGTAAAGCATATGGTACGGACAATATTGGCGGTTATGGCTGCGGCCCTACCGCTATGGCAATCGTGGTGTCCTCTCTGACGGACGATATGGTTAACCCTGTGGAGATGGCCGAGTGGTCTTACAACAACGGCTACTGGTGTAAAAGCAGTGGTTCTTACCATGCGCTGATACCTGCCGCCGCTGGGGAATGGGGGCTTCCGGTTTCCGGCTGTACCACTGCGGAACCACAGCGCATCACAGACGCACTGGCTAATGGTAAACTGGTAGTAGCAATCATGTCTGAAGGCCACTTTACCTCTTCCGGTCACTTCATTGTCCTGCGTGGCGTAAAAGACGGCAAGATCATGGTGGCTGACCCTGCCAGTTACACACGGAGCGAACAGCTCTGGGATCTGTCCATTATCTTAAATGAGGCCAGCCGGCGCGCTGGAGCTGGCGGTCCGTTCTGGATTATCGGCTGATGTGCCCGCCCGGCTTCGGAAACGAGGTTAATCATGAATCATAAAATCGACCGAGATACCTACATAATACCACCGAATTTCATCGAGTCAGGCACCTTCTTCGGTGGTATGTTCAAAGCCCGCAATGTGATTGAAGCCGGCATCCTGGCATTTGCCATTGGTGTGCCGGTTTTTTCATTGCTCCCTCTTGGCCTGACTGCCCGTATCATCGCTTTGTGCCTGACCGCACTGCCAGCAGCATTGGTGGCGCTTATCGGAGTTTCCGGTGAGAGCCTTTCCTCTTTTCTGCTGATTTTCATAAAGTACCTGCGAAATCGCCGCATTGTAGGCGGTAACAGCGCAGAAGATGCGGTTCCTGCGGCAGAGCATGGCGGCAAGCATATCAAAAAGAAGGTACACAAGCCCGATAAGGCTCCCAGGCGGTCACGGCGCTCCGGCAGAGAGGATTTCCCAGCGGAGTTTGATGAAGTTCGTGGCTACGAGATCCGCCAAAAACTCCGTCCTGTGAAAAAGCAGAAGCCTGCCAAAGAGAAGAAAACCGCCAAGCAAAAAAAGAAGGTCTCCAAGGAGCGCAAAGTAAAACGCCCTATCCGCACTCAGGAGCCGAAGCCCGCCTGCCTTAACCCGGTAGCAGATTATCTGCCGATTTCCAAAATTGAAAACGGCATCATCTACACGAAAGACCACCGCTATGTCAAGGTCGTCGAGGTAGTACCCATCAATTTTATGCTGCGCAGCGCCCAGGAACAGCGGAACATCATCTATTCCTTTGTATCCTACTTGAAAATCAGCCCCATCAAGCTGCAAATCAAGGTACTGACACGCCGGGCAGAGATCAACCGCCATCTGGATACCGTTCGGAAGGAGATGGAACAGGAGACCAATGAACAGTGTCTGCTCATGCAGGAAGACTACCTCCAGTTCGTTCAGCAGATCGGTTCCCGTGAGGCAATTACCCGACGTTTCTTCCTGATTTTTGAATATGAGCCGTGGAGCAACACCAAGCGCTCTGATGAAGAAGGCGAGGCAATCAATGCCCTGCAAAGTGCAGTCCATACTGCTACCAACTACCTCCGTCAGTGCGGTAACGAGGTCATCGTTCCGGAAAACTGGGATGAGTTTACGGTAGATGTCCTCTATAACCTGCTCTGCAGAAATGAAAGTGCTGTAAAGCCGCTCTCCGTCCGGGCACAGGAGGTTGTGGCTGAGTACCTTGCCAAAGGGCGCGACAGTGAGATCGACCATATCCCTGCCACCGAATTCTGTGCGCCAAAAAGCATTGACTTCACGCATGGTCACCATATCTGCATTGACGGTCTGTATTATGCTTATTTGCTGGTGCCCTCTGATGGCTACAAAACGCAGGTTCCAGCCGGCTGGCTCAGTCTTATCGTCAATGCCGGTGACGGGATCGATATGGATATGTTCCTCTCCCGTCAGCCCAAAGAAACCATCATCCAGAAAGTCGGACAGCAGCTGCGTATCAACCGTTCCAAAATCAAGGACGCCAGCGACACCAACACCGACTTTGATGACATTGATGGCGCTATCCGAAGCGGGTACTTTCTCAAAGAGGGCCTTGCCAACAACGAGGACTTCTACTACTTGAATCTGCTGATTACCATTACTGCCTCCAACGAGGAAGACTTGGAATGGAAGGTCAGCGAAATGAAGAAGCTCCTGCTCTCACAAGACATGAACGCCTGCACCTGCCATTTTCGGGAGGAACAGGCGTTTTTATCTGCCCTGCCATTGGTGGCAATGGAAAAGAAACTGTATGAGCGGGGTAAGCGCAACCTGCTGACAGGCGGTGCCGCAAGCTGTTATCCCTTTACATCCTATGAGATGTGTGATGATAACGGTATCCTGCTGGGTGTCAACAAGTACAACAGTTCCCTTATCATCGTGGACATCTTCAATTCTGCGGTCTATAAGAACGCCAATATGTCGATCCTTGGCACGAGCGGAGCCGGCAAAACCTTTACCATGCAGTTGATGGCGCTGCGAATGAGGCGGAAAAATATCCCCATTTTCATTGTTGCGCCCCTAAAAGGCCATGAATTCCATCGCGCCTGCTCCAATGTGGGCGGCTCCTTTATCCAGATTTCACCGGCCAGTCCCCACTGCATCAATGTCATGGAGATTCGGCGGGTAGACCGCTCGGTGAATGAACTTCTGGACGGTCCAGGCATCCAGTTATCTGAACTTGCAGCAAAGATCCAGCAGCTCCACATATTTTTCAGTCTGCTGATCCCCGATATGTCTCACGAGGAACGACAGCTTTTGGACGAAGCCCTTGTTCGTACCTATAACACAAAAGGCATCACTCATGATAACGCCTCTTTGGAAGACCCTGCACAGCCCGGCCAGTACCGTGAGATGCCGGTGCTTGGTGACCTGTACGAAATTTTGAAAACCTCCAAGGAAACGATGCGCGTGGCCCACATCCTAAACCGTCTGGTAAACGGAAGCGCCAGCACCTTCAATAAGCAGACCAATGTTCGGCTCGACAACAAGTACACTGTTTTGGATATTTCCTCCCTCACCGGAGACCTGCTCACCGTAGGTATGTTTGTGGCGCTGGACTTTGTTTGGGACAGAGCCAAAGCCGACCGTACAGAAGAAAAAGCCATCTTCATTGATGAGTGTTGGCAGCTTCTATCCGGTGCCGGTGCTGCTGGTGTAAGATTGGCCGGCGATTTTCTTTTGGAAATTGCCAAAACCATACGCGGTTACGGCGGCGCCTCGATTTTTGCAAGCCAGGATCTTGCCGATTTCTTTGACCTTGACGGCGGCAGATTTGGTAAGGGCATCATCAACAACTCCAAGACCAAGATCATTCTGAATCTGGAGGATGACGAAGCCCAGCGGGTACAGGAAGCCCTGCACCTGTCCGATGCTGAAACAATGGAGATCACTCACTTTGAAAGAGGTCACGGTCTGATTTCTACCAATAACAACAATATTATGGTGGAGTTCAAAGCCAGCCCTCTGGAAAAGGATCTGATCACTACCGACCGCCGCGAGCTGCGTGAAATCGTAGAGCGAAAACGCCGTGAACAATCCACATCTGCCGAACAGCAGATATAACAATTTGAAAGGCGAGGTGATTCCCATGTGCAACTTTCCTGCCAGACGCCGCTATGCGTCTGCTTTGCGTCTGTATTACGCCTAAAAGCCAGTTTTGCCAGCCAGATCATCTTTTGGGCTTACACTGACTGGCTTTCCTTCCTATTTAATGCGTCTTGAATACGCCTATATTACGCCATTGGAGGTGATACCCATGAAGACCAGGGCTGAAATCTATGGAAATGAAGCTGCGGCTCTGCTGCGGATCGTCACGATGTATCCCGGTCTCAATATGCAGCAGCTTCTCTGCTTTCACCCTGGCAAAGAAGAAATCATCAAGACCCTGCTCTCCCATCTGCAAAAGCAGAGCCGTATTTTTCAAACTGATACAGGCGGTTACTTTCCGTCTGGTTGGGCAGCAAAATCAGACAACTCCCTGATACGGGCTGCCTGGGTACTCTTGGATTTTATCGGGCAGGTGGAATACCATGCTCCCGGTGATTTTCCGGTCAAGCTTATCTTCTTTGCAAACGGTGAACTATACGAAATCGTCTACGCAGCTTCTGGCCAGGAGGCCCTGATCAACCATGCGCTTCGGGATGACAGCAGCGGTGGACGCCGCATCATTTTGGTCGATAATCCGGAAGACATTCGCCGCATTGACTGCCCTGGCATTTCCGGTTTCTGCACTGTGGATGCAGCGGGCCAGGTGCATTACTTTAAGAAGACAGGAGGAACTTGATTGGAACGAAAAATTATCTCACACCGGATTGGAAGCATTCTTGATGATATATCCCGTTTGAGCAATGCGCTTTACGCGATGGATACCACGGATATTCAGCGCTATCCGGACAACTATGAAGTCTTATCCACTGATGCCGCCCTGCGGGCAGAGAAAATTGCCTGCAGGCTGCGGCATTTGATATATTCCAGCACCACCATCCGCAAAGGCGATTACCTGACATCCGCCGGTATTGTACACGGAATTGAGGTTGTCTATGAGGACGGTGTACTGGAGGTCACCCTGCCCGGTCTGCTCCCAAAACGCAAGCAGAGGCAAAACACTGAGTTTCTGCTCGACCCGTTCTACTTCTCATTGGAGCAATACGCCAAAGAGCATCCCATGCCCCACTTCAGCGATTGTGTGGTGTGCTTTACGCAGGTTTATGACCAGTGCCTTCCCACCCGGCGTATCCGTGACTACGACAATCTGGAAGAAAAGCAGCTTCTGGATGTCCTCTCCACCTTCGTCATGGCTGACGATACCGGCCTGCTCTGCGATGCCTACAACACCGCTGCGCTGGGCGAAAAGGACTGTACCAGAATCAGTGTCATGGAAAAAAAGCGGTTTCCCGCCTGGCTTGCTGAGCATGAAAACACCCTAAAATCCATCTCGGATTTTTGAGCATTTTCAGCCATTGCTTGTCCGACCTGCCGCAACACAGTATTTCGCCCCGGATTTCGGGGCTTTTTTCTGTCGTTACACCACGGATTTTTACCGAAGTTCCTTGCAGTCTCGGTAAAAGCCGCACACCACAAGGAGGTGATCACTTGGGAAATTCCCACAGCCAGACACGATGGCGTACAGGCTTCTCTCTCTGACTGCCATCTCCGGCGAGTTCCCCACAGACCAGCTTAACAGACTTCCCGGCAGCCCATATTATCTGGAGTCTGTTGTCACTGCACTGAAAAAAGACGGGCTGCTGCGTACCTATTACCGGGATAAACTGCGCGGCTACCGTCTGGGGCCGCGAGCCAAAGCCACTCTGCTGGAAAGCCGGCCGGACAGGTTTGCCAGCTACCTGACAGGAGATACCGACACTAACCGTTTGAAATGCGAAATTGACCGAAGACTCCGGCTACACCGCCTGGCAGAAACCTATGTGACCATGGATAATGCGGGTGTATGTGTGTATCGAGATGAAAAACCGGCAATTTTTGCGCCGGAGGGTTACGCTGGCGGCAGGATTGTCTATCCTGCTTTTTTCAGTTCCAGAGAAGTGAAAGAAATGGGGATCGACACCACGAAGATCCGCAGTTCCCGCTCCACTGGAATACTCCTTGCGCCCTCCGGCATCTTCGTGACCTACAACAGTAGCAGCGCCCTGATGAAGTGGCGCTACAAATCGGAAATGCGGGTCAAGGCATTGATTTGGAGCGTAATCTGCCAACAGCGCCTGTCCCCACAGTTTCGCCATGAGGATGTTCATGGACTGATTCTGGGCAACAGCATGGATCTGGCTTACCAGATTTTGACCAGCACCGGAGGACGCAAACATGATTTCTTCATGCTGGATGGCAGCTATGAGCATTTTCTTTATCTTACCAACGACCATCAGGGGGAGGTGATACTTGCACTGCTGTGCGACCCTGGGAAAACTGCGGAGCTGGATCGCATTCTACTCCAAGGTCTTACTGCGAGGCAGCCCGGACTGGCTATTGAGCATGACGGCATTTCACCGGATGGCTCACCAGTCCTATTTGGCTATTTCTGCGATCTGCCCCGTATCGCACGCTTTAACACCTCTCTCGAACTATCCGAGCGCCCGGGCACACTGATCTGCTTTGACTTCCAGGCAGAGGTACTTCACAGCTACTGCGGTTCCCGGATGCGCTTCCAGACCATTGATTTCACAAAATTCGAGGGGAGGTTATTCCCATAAACAAGAAAAAACTGATCGTGAGCCTGATTGCAGCGCCCTTTGCCATTCTTGCAATCCTATACGCAGGCGGCTTTCTGGCACAGCTTTTGGGTAACTATGCAACCTGGAAACAGGGCGGCGGTATTCCCGGCGATGGTACTTCACCGCTGGCCGCTTCGCCCGACTTCCTTCTCTGCCTTTCCTCTGTGCTCCGACCGCCTTATGGCGTGTATGGCATTTTGATCTGCATTGGCTTGTTAGCAGTGCTGCTCATCATGGTCATGCGCATGGGATATGGTGATGCCGGCGAGTATGATGAAGACCGCAATTTCTCCTACTCCGCCAAAGGCACTTATGGCACCTCCGGCTGGATGTCCCGCAAAGAGATGTCCGGCGTACTGGATCTGGTGCCCGATCTGCGCAAACACAAGGGTGTTGTACTGGGTATGCTGGATGGCAAAGCAGTCTGCATACCGGAAGATACCAGAATCAACAGTAATCTGGCAGTCTACGGCGCCAGTGGTTCCATGAAAACCCGTTCGTTTTGTATGAACCGTATCCTTCAGGCCACTGTCCGAGGCGAAAATGGCGCTGGAGAATCGTTGATCATCTGCGATCCCAAATCGGAATTGTACGAGAAGTCAAGCGAATTTCTCCGCAGCCGGGGCTATTGTGTCAAGGTATTCAACCTCGTTTCCCCTGAAAACTCAGATTCCTGGTGTTGCCTTGCCGAAGTTGAGGGGCAGGAACTAATGGCCCAGCTTTTTGTAGATGTCATCATCAAGAACACCACGAACAACGGCAAGAGCGACCATTTCTGGGATGCCTGCGAGATGAATCTGCTCAAGGCCTTGGTACTGTATGTGGATCAAGGCTATGCGGAAGAAAACCGCAACATTGGCGAAGTCTACCGGCTGCTGACTCTCAATGGGGAATCCCAACTTGACACATTGTTCGAGGCACTTCCTTCCACGCACCCTGCCAAAGCACCCTACAGCCTGTTCAAGCAGGCCAGCGACACAGTGCGAAGCGGCGTGATTATCGGTCTGGGCAGCCGCCTGCAGGTATTCCAGTCTGAGCTGATCAAAAAAATTACCGCTAAGAATGAGATCGATCTGGAGCTTCCGGGTCAGCAGCCCTGTGCCTACTTCCTCGTTACCAGCGACCAGGACAGCACCTTTGATTTTCTGGCCTCGCTGTTTCTATCTTTCTGTTTCATCAAACTGGTACGATATGCAGACCACAACTGCGAGGGCGGCAAACTGCCTGTGCCCGTCCATATCCTTGGGGAAGAACTGACAGCGTGCGGCACGATCCCCGACCTCTCCCGCCGGCTCAGCGTAATACGCTCCCGGAATATCTCCATGTCCTGTGTGTTCCAAAATCTAGCAGGATTGCAGAACAGATACCCACAGAATTTGTGGCAGGAGATCATTGGAAACTGTGACGCGCAGTTGTTTTTAGGCTGTACAGACCAGCTTACTGCCGAATTTATTTCTGCCAGGACAGGGCTTGCCTCCGTAGCAGTATCCAGTAAGTCCAAACAGCTGGGCACCTGGCGTATCTCCAACTATACACCGGAGTTTCGTGAGACCTCCGGTGTTGGAAAACGCCCTGTACTTACTCCTGATGAAGTCCTGCGGCTCCCGCTAGATCAGGCGCTCATCATCATCCGTGGCAAGAAGGTTCTGCAAGTAGACAAAATGGATTACTCCAAACACCCGGAAGCCAAGTACCTGCGTTCCTGCAAAGCATCTGCCCATGTACCGGAATGGCGCCGCTTGGAAGAAGAAGCCGCCAAAACACCGCAGCCCGCGCCGAAACCGGCTCCTGCAGCAAAGAAACCGGCAAAGCGCAAAGCCACCAAACCGGCATCCCCCATTGATAAATCACCCAAAGAGGCTCCGGCCCCCAAATCTGCCGGTACGCCGGAAGGCATTATCACCACAGACAAGGATTCCATCCTGTCTTAAACAAAACTATCAAATTCATAGGAGGTTTTAATCTATGGCAACCAAGAAAAAAGAACTTCTGGAACAGGAGGCTCCTGTTACCGAAACCGTTATGTCGGAAGGCGAAACTCTGCTGGCCGATACCGCTCAACCTGAATCCCTTCCTGCTGACGCTGGCGATGGTCTGGATTTGAACGAACTGCTGGGGCAGATGGATCAGCCCCTGGAGGACACCTCTGCCGAAGATATGGCTGAAGATCCCCTTCCTGAACTCACCGAGGAGGAAATGTTCGGGAATACGCCTTCTGAAACAGACGATCAAAGCGCTGCTCCCACTGATATGCCGGAAGACTCTGATGTGCAGCCGCCTGATGTTTACGAAGATAACGCCGACGCTGTGCAGGAACCCCCTGCATCTCCCAAGCCCAAGCGTACCAGCCGAAAGAAGAAAGAAGCAGCTGCTCCTGAAGAAACTGTCACAGAGGAAGTTCCTGCCGAAACAACAGAGTCGGCGGATACAGCCGAAACCATTTCTGTTGCGGAGGAACCTGCTGTGGAGCCTAACGTTCCTGCCGTGGAGGAAGCTGCCGCTCCTGCCCCCACTCCGTCTCCTCCCCGGCATCAGCCCCGCCCCCAGCGCAGCGAGGCCCCCGTCCTTACCATCCGCAGCCGGGATGATGTCGAGACTGCCGAAGACCGTGATGATGTAATCTGGCATGAAATCCATAATGCCTACCGCACCCGCAAGATCATCACCGGCAAGCTGGGCGGCATTGAACAGCTGGACAACCGCAAGACGGTGGCAGTTGTAGATTACAAGGGGTTCCGTGTCATTATCCCTATCAAGGAAATGATGATCAATCTGGGCCGCAGCCCTTCTGGTCAGGAATACGCCGACCTTATGCTGCGCCAAAATAAGATTCTTGGCAACATGCTCGGCGCTGACATTGACTTCATCGTGCGTGGTATCGACTCCAAAACCCGCAGCGTAGTTGCCAGCCGCAAGGAAGCCATGCTGCGCAAACGCCAGATTTTTTATCTGGATACGGATGCTGCCGGTATGTACCGTGTCTATGAGGGCCGCATCGTCCAGGCGCGTGTGATTGCAGTGGCTGAAAAGGTTGTGCGCGTGGAAGTTTTCGGCGTTGAAACCTCCATCCTTGCCCGTGACCTTGCCTGGGACTGGATCGGTGATGCCCATGAGCGTTTTTCCGTAGGCGATGAGGTTCTGGTCCGGATTCTCAGCGTGCGGCGCAACAGTCTGGAGGACTTGGGCATCAAGGCTGACATCAAGAGTATTTCCGAGAACACCGACAGGGACAACCTGCAGAAGTGCCGTATCCAGGGCAAGTATGCCGGCCGTGTCACAGATGTCCACAAGGGCGTTGTCTATGTGCGTCTTTCCAATGGCGTCAATGCGGTAGCCCATTCCTGCTATGACTACCGGATGCCCGGCAAAAAGGACGATGTATCTTTTGCCGTCACCCGTCTGGATATGGAGCGGGGTGTGGCCGTAGGTATTATCACCCGGATCATCCGTCAGAACCTGTAAGCAAAAGAGCCTGGGGAGCAAAATAAACTGCTTCCCAGGCTGCCTTCTATCATTGGCTCGCCACTTTCTTTATATTAGATTTTTGACAGCCGCACATTACTTATGTGTAATTTAATGTGTGGTTGTCATTTTTGATTGACAACCACATATCCTCTCCACACGACTATCCTCTTAACCCCTCTATATAGATTTTTATTTTTCATTTGCGTTGATTTTTCACAAAAACGCGGATATAATATATTATATCAAGGATTTAGGAGGTTGTTTTATGCTGATTCAATTTAGTGTAGAGAACTTTCTCTCTATCAAAGATAATGTCGTGTTATCCCTGCTTGCCAGTAAGGATAACGAACATCCGGAGCACCTGATTGTGGACGGAAACAAAAAGCATTTGAAGTCTGCCGTGATTTACGGCGCCAATGCTTCCGGAAAGTCCAATGTCTTGAATGCGTTTTGGTTTATGGTAAATTATGTGCTGACTTCGCATAACCAGCAGCTCCACAAAACCATTGAGCGTTCGCCTTTCAAGTTTGACCGGGAAACACCCTCTCGCCCCAGCAGCTTTGAGGTCATCTTCACCACAAATGGCATCCGATATGCGTATGGCTTTTCTGTAACAGACAAAGCTGTTATTGAAGAATATCTGTATTACTATCCCAATGGCAGGCAGGCACTCATTTTTGAGCGAAAAGACACAAAAGATTTTCGCTTTACCGTTGATGTCGATGAACAAAATACTCTCAAGGATCGCACTTCGGCCAACAAGCTCTATCTGTCTGTCGCATCAAACTGGAGCTATTCCAAAGTGATTCCGGTTCTGGAATGGTTTGCTTCCTGCCAGATCATCACGAAAAATTCTGTTGCAGACGCCTACGGCCTTGAAGCAGAACAGCTCAAAGATGATGACTACCGGCATGTGATCGCCTCTATGTTGCGTGTTGCAGATTTTGGCATACAGTCCCTTCAAATGCGTGATACAGAACCCGCTCCTTCTCAGCGCAATGATATCTTTACCAATATTGAGGCCATTCACACGGTACAGGATACAGAGGGAAATACTTCTTCCTACGCGCTGAACATGGCAGAGGAATCTGATGGCACCAACAGTTATTTCAAACTGATCGGTGTTGTAAAAAAGGTGCTGGATGAAGGAACGCTTCTTGTCGCTGACGAAATGGACGCTCATCTGCATCCTCTTCTGACAAAGCATCTGGTCTCGCTTTTTAACAGCGTGGAGTTCAATCCAAATGGAGCCCAGTTGATTTTCACATCACACAACACCAATCTTCTTGACCTGGATGTGCTGAGGAGAGATCAGATTTGGTTTACCGAAAAAGACGAGCAAACAGCGGCTACCGATCTGTTCTCCCTTTACGATTTTTCCATCCGCAAGGATGCCAAGGTGGAGAAGGGCTATCTGATTGGCCGCTATGGTGCGATCCCCTTTATCAAGGGAGGGCTGTAAAATGGCACGTGGAAAAATTGAAAAGCGTGGACAGCGACGCAGAAAAACAAAGCCTGTCATTCTGATTGTAACGGAGGGTTCTCAAACTGAGCCTAAGTATTTTGAACACTACCGCAACCGTCGGACAAACATCGATATTCGTGTGGTCGGCAGCCGCACCAGCGGAGGTGAAACAGATTACCTCAGCCTGATCCGGAAAGCCGTGGAATATCAGAACAAAAATCAGATTTCCGTATCAGAGGGAGACTCTGTATGGGTAGTTGCAGATGGCGATGTGAACTACAACAACCCTGACCCCATCACTGCAAAGGACAGTCTGCTCTCCAAGGCAAGGAAAATGGCAGATGCGAAGGGGATCCATATTGCACTCTCCAATCCCTGCTTTGAATTTTGGTATCTGTTGCATTTCCAGTACACCACCAAATTTTTCAAAGACTACCCCGCAGTGAAAAACGCATTGACCACTTATCTCCCTGATTATGAGAAAGCTGGCGATGTATATACCCAGTTAGCAGAACATACAGCCATTGCGATTCAGAACGCCAAACGTGTAGAGCAATACCATCTTCAAAATGACAGCAGCAAACCGTTTGGAATTGCTGTCAATCCATTTACCGACATCTATAAGCTGGTGGAATCACTGCTGTAATGTCTCAAAGAAACATGGTTGGCACAAAATTGTCTCTACATTGGCACAGTCCTGCCCTTTCGCCGTAAATCCATATCTGTTATACTTGGTACAGTCAAAACTTTGTATAGCAGCCGCTCCGGTTTGGAGCGGCTGTTTTCAATTTCAGTAAAGGTGGTGGTTTCTATTCTCTTTCAAAAAGCCCGGAAAGTGCTGAACAACGAGCGGGGCGAAGCCAACTATTTCAGTACGGTGGTCTTCATCTTCATCGCCGTCCTGCTGCTGGCCTTCATTATTGACCTGTTCAGCATCATTTCCACCAAGCAGGAACTTGACCATGCCGCCGATCAGATGGTCAAACAGATCCAGCTTTCCGGCGGCGTCAACGGCGAGACCGATGAGCTGTTTGAATTTTTGAGTTCTCAGATCGAAGGAGCCGAAAATATTTCCTACTCCATTGACGCTACCTACACATCACCCAGGCCATCCGGTATGACAAATGCCATCCAGTTGGGCACCCCCTTCTTCATTACTATCGAGGGAGATGCCAAACTGGGTGGGTTCTGGAATTTTGACCTGGTAAACATCACAGTGGTTGCCCGTGGCAGCGGCGTCAGTGAGCACTACTGGAAGTGAGGTGACCTATGAAACGCATATTCCTGCGGCTGAAACAGTCGCTGCGAAACGAACGGGGCGAGATCACCTTCTTCGCCTGCTTTTTTGTGGTAGGTATCGTGATGCTGATCTCCTTCCTGCTCCTGTACGCTTCCATCCGGATCACCTGCATCAACATCCGCAATGGCGCTAAAATGGAGTTAAATAACCTCAGCGGCACAATTTATGCAGACACCTACCGCTCCCAGCGTGAAACCAACTTTGAAGAGTACCTAAATACCCTTTACTCCAGCAATGATTATACCGACATGCTGGAGGCTACAGTAGCAGGCGGCCTGGACTCCAAGATTCCGCTTTCAACGGAGGATTACAAGGTTTCCGACATCAGCCTGGAGTTCAATGTAGAGGATGGACGGGTTGAGTACATCTTTTACTGTGATGTGGAGTTCTATGTGCAGATGTTCGGTCACAGTTATCCGGCTATCACCCAACGGGTGGAGCTGACAGGCTACCACAACACAAAATTCTAACAATACTGTTGAAAGCCCGGCACATTCTACCGTATAGGCTTTATATAACAGCAAAAAAGGAGTGTATGTAAAATATGAAGAAGTTTTTCCAATCCAAAGGCTTTATTGTTTCCTCGCTGGCTCTCCTCTGCGTCTCTATTCTGGGTGTCTGCTGGTTCGTAAGCCGCGACCGTACCGGAGATTTTAGACCGGATGAATCTCCACCCAGCAGCGTCACCGGCGATTGGTCAGATGGCGGCACACAGACAGATGGTGATAATGGAGCAGATGCTTATGCCCCCGGCCAGTCCACAGACGCCAAAGAAGAATATCCCAAAGTAACCTCCCAAACGGAGGATGAGGTTGTGATCGACTTCACTGACACCGAAAAGCCTAAAGAAACACCTCCTCCGGTGCCGGAAGGTAAGACCGAAATCAAAGATCCTGGTCAGGAGCATACCGTCAATCCTGACCCGTCAGTTCCGGAGGTCACTGCCCCACCCGCCGAGCAAACGCCGCCCAGCAATGACCCGGTTCCCGGCTCCAGCAACGGAAATGGAGCTGTATACGATCCAGTGTTTGGCTGGGTTGTTCCCGGCAATGTACAGCAGTCCACCGGTGACAGCGATGGGGATCTGAACAAACAGGTCGGCAATATGGGCTGATTTACTACAACTGAATATGACACTACTTGGCCGTCACAGGATTGTGGCGGCCTTCCTATTTTCAAAAGGAATGGAGCGTGATGTATTTGAAACGACTTCTCGCCTTCCTATGCTGCTTTACCCTTGTTTTCTGTCTATTCCCCTCCTCTGCCTTTGCATCGGGCGGAAATGGAAACATAGATGGCGGCGGTGGCAGCATGGGTCAGGGCACAAGCAGCAACTTCTGGAACTCAGGCAACGATGGCGTTCGCATTACTGTTGTTGACGCATCCAGTGGAACTGCCGTATCTTCGCCGCTGGACTTTTCAAACCGGACGCAGAAAACCAGTCTTCTCCATTTTGGTAAAGTCAACAAGCTGCAATATCTGGGCGGCACCGGCCTCTCCCTTCAGTCCGGCGTTGCCTATTCCTGCATTAGACCTACACAGTCTATGCCCACCATCGTCAGCAGCAAGGGGCAGAGCAACATCGAAGCCATCAAACGGTATTTCTGTTCTGAATATGCGTGCATGATGGTCGCTCAGGCAGCCGGCGTCGATTATGAACGGATGATTGCCGGCGAGTACAAGCTTCTGATTGAACCCATTGCCTACTTCACTCACAACGGTCAGTATTACTGCATGACAGCTACTGAGGCCGGCCTGTATGATCAGATGTCCGGCGGCAATCTGCGGAAAACCATGACCTCGCTTACCCATAAAAATCTGCCGCTGTCAATGTTCCTGGAATTCAGCGACCTTGGCATCTCCGTCTGGACAGGCAACACCACTGGAAAGCAGAACAATTCCGACATCATCAGCACCCTTGGCGTTGGTATCGTCTGGTTTGATGAAGCTCCGCCGGAAGGAGAAATTGAGGCCCCTGATGTTGAATACCGAGTGGACACGGATGTGATCACCGCCGTCACACTACGGACGGACCAAGATCTGACGCCGGATAATCCGGCATCGGTTACCTTCCATATCCTCGGCACCACCTACCGGGTCAATGATATAGTGATCCCCGCCGGTGACAGTCAGGTAGTCTGGGTCAAATGGCATACTCCCTCCACACCCCAGACCATAACCATTACAGTATCTGTCAGCGGCGCCTATACCGCCCAGGATACCTTTGTCGCAAAGATCGTGGACCTGAATGAACACATTCCGCCTGACCCTGTGGCAACCGACACGAATCCCGGCTACTCTGTGCCGCCCCTGCCCAATGAAACGCAGAAGCTCACTGCCAACTGGGGCGTCTGGAGCTGCTACTGGGTGCCTGTATGGGTATGGTGCGACCACGGTGAAGATGGCGGTCACTGGGTCGATGAAGGATATTGGGAATACGAATATACGGGCTACTCCGCTTCCATCAGCGGCGAGATGTCTCTAATGCCAGATGATATTGTACCCACAGCATCCGGCAAGACGATGAAAAGCGGGTACGGCGTTAAAACCGAAGTGCGGGCAACGCTGTCAACAGATGCCCCGACCAGCCACATTACTTATCCCCAAACTGCCTTTTCCGTATTTCCTGAGTTCCAGTATCAGACCTATCTGCGGCTTCTGCAGCGTTCCGGCGGCCAAAGTGCAAAATTCATCTTTAAGCCCAACGAGTTTTCCACCTATGACCGGACAGTGCATTTCACACCGCTGTGGTTCCCCGATGCCACCGACTACACCATCTATACACAGGTGTGGGATACCTGGACTCCTGACGGTATGTTATCCATCAACCTAAATGACTATGTTTCGATCCAAGGGAGCCTTTATGATGACTGGTATACCAATCGAGAATAACCTCTGGACAGCTTACCTGCTTACCATATTTTTTGTGGTGGCCGGCTTTGCTGTCTACGATGTGCTTTACAGACGGGTGCCTGACCGGGCACTCGTCTTTTTTATCCCCTTAGCTGCCCTGGCGCCGGTCCTTCAAGGGTATTTCCTGTTAAATCATGGACTTCCGCCGCTCTTTCTCTGGCCGGTCGCTACCCATGCTCTGGTAGGTGCCCTGCTCGGCTTTTGTATTCCATTGGCAGCTGCACTGGCAACAAACGGCACTGGTCTGGGCGGCGGGGATATCAAGTTCTGCGGGATATTAGGGCTGGTCTACGGTCCTTCCGGCATGGCGCTGGTCTTTCTGACTGCAGCTGTTACCGCAATGCCTGTGATCTTTCTTCTCAGGCGGCTTTACCGAACCGGGCAGCCCCTTGCTATCCCGTTCCTGCCATTTCTCGCCTGCGGCTGCTGTACAGCGACCTTGGCCCAACTATTTTTAAGATAGGAGACAACGCTTATGAAACTCAATAACCGATTCATCTTCGGTATCCTTTCTCTGCTGCTGGCGGCGGTTATCGCCTTTGTGGCACTTCCAACCATCGCCCGTCAGACCAATGGAAAGGAGGAAATCGTCCGCATTACCCAGCCGGTATTGAAAGGCGAACAAATCTCGTCAGAAAATGCCGAGGTGGTTGAGGTAGGCGGCTATAACCTCCCCTCCAACATCGCCCATCAGCTCTCTGATGTAAATGGTCTTTACGCTACCGCCGACTTGGCTGTGGGTGACTATATCCTTACCAGCAAGATCAGCTCTGTACCGGTTTCGTCCGATGTGGCGCTCAACAGCATCCCTTCCGGTAAGGTCGCTATCTCGCTGACCGTTAAAACACTTGCTTCCGGCCTCTCTGACAAGCTTCAGCCCGGTGACATCATCCGTATTTACCACTTTCTTGATACGGCGGCCGAAGTACCGGAACTGCGTTTTGTCAAAGTATTGTCCGTCACAGACTCAGACGGCATCAATGTGGATAATGCCAAGGAGCCCACGGAGGATGAAGAAAAGCAGCAGTCAGCCACCATCACTGTGCTGGCAAGCCCTGAACAGGCGAAGATCATTACCGGTCTTGAAAATGACGGCGTAGCTCATGTGGCTCTTATCTCCCGCAACAATGACAAACTGGCAGATGAGCTGCTTGCCGAGCAGGATAAGACTCTGCAGGAAATCTACTTCCCCGAAACTTTGATTGAGGAAGAAGCTGCAGATGCGGAAAATTCTGATGTTGAAAGTGAACCCCAGGAAACGGAAACTGCAGAGTCTGCACAATCCACTAATGAAACTGCACCCTCGGCAGAATAATCAAATCAAGGAAGGAGGATCTTCGTTATGGGTAAAGTTATCACCGTCTGGGGAAGCCCCGGCAGCGGCAAATCCATGTTCTGCTGTATTCTGGCCAAAGCCCTGACCCGGGACAAGCGGAAAGCCATCATTATCAATGCCGATATGAATGTCCCTATGCTGCCGGTCTGGCTACCGGAGCAGATCATCCAGACCAATACCTCTATCGGCCAGGTTTTGAGCAGTGTGGAGATTGATACATCTCTGGTCGCCAGTCATGTGACAGTGCTGAAAAACTATCCCTTCATTGGGATGATGGGCTATGCGGCAGGAGAAAACCCGCTGAGCTACCCAGAGGTCAAATATACCATGGTACTGCAGCTCATTCATGCTGCCGCCAAACTGGTAGATTTCGTCATTCTGGACTGCAGCACCAGCATGACCAATGTGTTCACTCCCGCCGCCATTGAAGCCGGCGATGTGGTCATCCGTATCCTCACCCCGGACCTAAAGGGCATCAACTACCTGAAAGCCCATCAACCTCTGCTTGTGGACGAGCGCTTCCGGTTTTCTGAGCATATGACATTCGCCGGTCTGGCCCGTCCCTTCCACGCCTTGGATGAAATGGGCTATATCATTGGCGGGTTTGACGGCCTGCTTCCCTACAGTAAGGAGATCGACCGCTGTGCTACCGAAGGCGGTATGTTCAAGGCTATCACCTACTGTAACCCCAAATACACTGCTTCACTGAACAAGGTACTGGAAATTCTGGAGCAAATGGAACTGGCCGAACAGTCAGAGGATGATGCAGCGTATGAATGTGAGGAGGATGCCGATGAGTAATTTGAATGATATATTCTTCACACCGGCCGCCAATCAGGAGCTGACCTATGACCAGGTACTAGAGGATGTACAGCGGTATTTTGCCGAAAACCATGCCTCCACCATTGCCGAAGCTGGGGAAGGCAATGCAGAGCGTGCCACAAGTCTGCTCAAAGAACTGATGGAACACTACATTGTCAAGCGAAAGTATGCCCTTGACGGGCTCTCTACAAAAGAACTGTGTTCCAAGCTCTATGAAGACATGGCCGGCTACTCCTTTTTGAAGAAATGGATCTATAAGCCCGGTGTTGAGGAGGTCAACATCAACGCCTACAACGACATTGAAGTGATCGAATCCAGTGGGCGTAGCATCAAGATCCCTGATAAATTCAGTTCGCCCCAGCACGCCATCGATGTGATCCGCAGGATGCTCAACGCCTGCGGCATGGTCATTGATGACACCATGCCCAGCATTGTGGGATTTCTGGACAAGAACATCCGTATTTCGGTGGATAAAACTCCCATTGTGGATGCGGATGTAGGCGTCAATGCCTCCATCCGTATTGTCAACCAGCAGACCGTCAGTGAAGAAAAACTGCTGAACTCCGGCAGTGCCACTGCTGAAATGCTTCACTTTCTGACTGCCTGTATCCGATATGGGGTGTCCGTCTGCATTGCCGGCTCCACCGGCTCCGGCAAAACCACGATCATGGCCTGGCTGCTGTCCAATGTGCCCAATAACCGGCGCCTTATTACCATTGAAGAAGGCAGCCGCGAATTTGATCTGGTCAAGCGGGATGCGCAGGGCAATATCCTTAATTCCGTAGTACATCTGCTGACCCGCCCCAGCGAGAACCCTGCGTTGAACATCAATCAGGATTTTCTTCTGGAGCGGGTGCTGCGTAAGCATCCAGATGTCATCGGTGTAGGTGAAATGCGGTCAGCGGCAGAAAGCCTGTCCGCAGCCGAAAGTTCCCGTACCGGCCATACTGTATGTACCACTATCCACTCCAACTCCTGCAACAGTACTTACCGCAGGATGATGACCCTTGCCAAACGCAAGTACAACATGGATGACTCCATCCTCTTGCAGATCATGGTAGAGGCGTATCCCATCATCGTCTTTACCAAGCAGCTGGAGGACCGTTCCCGTAAGATCATGGAAATCATCGAGGGCGAGGACTACCAGGACGGGCGGCTGATCGCCCATTCCCTATACAAATATGAAGTGGAAGACAATGTAACTGATGACCGTGGTGAAACCCGTGTGGTGGGGCACCATAAAAAAATCGGCTTGATCTCCGATTCCTTAAAGAAAAGGCTATTGGACAATGGCATTTCCAACAAGGAATTGGACGAATTCATGCAGCCGCCAAAGGAGGTGGGGTAATTGCAATGGATCTATCTTATCTGTTTTATCCTGATCAGTGCTGGGCTTTTGGCTCTGTTTGGTGTGAAGCCGGGTGATTTTATTGATGCCCTCTTCCGCTCCCAGCGAAAATCCGCCACCTTGTCGGATGAACTGAATGTTCTTCTGGGCACACCAGCCAAGGGCTTTTTTAATCAGGATTACGAACTGAAACAGATCTTGAAGGGCACCGGACGGGCGGACCGCTATGAGGCAATAAAACGACTGTCTCTGATCCTGTTCGCTGTGGGGGCTGTACTTGCCCTTTTGATTGGGAATGTGTACATGGTGCCCATTCTGGGTATCGGTTTTTCCCTTATACCAATCTGGTATCTGCGCAGCACTGCCGCCAGCTATAAAAAGCACCTGAATGAAGAACTGGAAACCGCTATTTCCATCATCACGACTTCCTACCTGCGCACCGAGGATCTGATCCGTTCTGTCAAGGAAAACCTGCCCTATATCAATGAGCCGGTAAAAGCCAACTTTGAAGCCTTCGTTTATGAAGCGGAACTGATCAATGCCAACATCACCAGCGCTATCAACAGCCTGAAGATGAAGATTCCCAACCGGGTCTTCCATGAATGGTGCGGCACCCTCATCCAGTGCCAGTCCGACCGCAGTATGAAGAATACCCTTCCTACCATCAACCAGAAATTCTCCGATGTGCGTGTGGTGCAGTCGGAACTGGAGGCAATGATGCAAGGGCCGCGGCGTGAAGCCATCACCATGATATTTCTGGTTATCGCCAATGTGCCGATGCTCTATTTCTTGAATGAGGATTGGTTCCACACCCTTATCTTCACCACACCGGGCAAAATTGCACTGGCAATCTGTGCAGCCATCATCCTGTTTGCGCTGACCCAGATTATGAAACTGAGCAAGCCCATCGAATATGGAGGTGATAGCGTATGACCTTTCTGGCGCTCATCGCCATCATCTTCTTCGGTTTTGCTGTCTACAACCTGACCTGTGCCTTTGTGGACATCCCGACCAAGAAGACCTCACAAATGATGATGCTCTCCCGCAAACAGCAGGGCACCAAAAATGAAAAGCTGCTTGATGTCTATGTGACAAAAATCGCCGGTTGGATCGCCCCTTATTTGCGGCTGGACCGGCTCAAGCGCAATAAGGTGCAACGCGCTCTGGACATTGCAGGTCTGCAGCTTACCCCGGAGGTCTATACAACCAGAGCCTGGGTAACTGCAGGGGCAGTTGGCCTGTGTGCCATCCCCATGGCATTTCTTATTCCGCTGCTGGTACCTATTTTGATTGGCCTTGCGGTAGCGCTGTGGTTTTCAACCTACTATGCAGCCTTTGATTTTGTTAAAAAGCGCCGCAAACTGATCGAGGGAGAGATCCCCCGATTTGCTTTGACCGTCGGCCAGAGCCTTGAAAATGACAGGGATGTACTTAAAATTCTGACTTCCTACCGCCGTGTGGCTGGGAAAGACTTCGGCGCCGAGCTGGATCAGACCATTGCTGATATGAAGACCGGCAACTATGAAAATGCCCTCATTCGATTTGAAACCCGCATTGGCAGCCCCATGCTGTCCGATGTGATCCGTGGCCTGATTGGTGTCCTGCGCGGCGATGATCAGCGGATGTACTTCAAAATGATTACTTTCGATATGCGCCAGATCGAGCAGAACAATCTGAAGAAGGAAGCTGCCAAACGTCCCAAAAAGATTCAGCGTTACTCTATGATGATGCTGATTTGCATTATGATTATCTATCTGGTGGTGCTCTGTACCGAGGTTATGAGTTCGCTCGGGGCGTTCTTTGGCTAATTGGTATCCGACCCGGTACTTCCGGGCGTTTTCATACCTGCTCCTCATATGGAAGACAAATACACAGGGAGGTGAGCGTTTGTACCCAAGCGATTTTCCATAGCGACAGGCACATTATTTCCATTGGTCCTAACTGAGCCGGTCTGTTTCATCAGCCCGGCTTCATTTTTTACAGGAGAATGCCTATGCCCAAAAAGAAATTTTATCCGCCGAATGATACCGGCACCAAAAAACGCCGATTTCGTTGCTTGCTGTTCCAGCGGCCTAAAGCATATCCGAACCGGCCCCGTTCCAACAAAAACAATCTGATCAAGCCTATCCGCCGCGCTTAACAGACGGTGGACTTGATATACCTACCCAACCACAAATCAAACACATAACAGGAGGTTAACCATGAGAAAATTCACGACCCGTATCTATACCAAAGCCAACTATCTGCTCAACCGCGGCCGTATGGCATTGTCCAATCAGCGCGGCGATTTTTACATTTCGGATGCCGTCAAGATCATTATCGCCGTAGTTTTGGGTGCGCTGCTCCTGGCGGCTCTGACCCTCATCTTCAACGATACGGTCATCCCCCGCATCACTGAAGAGATTGAAAGTCTGTTCTCCTAAGCACCAAATCAGGGGCCAGTTTGCAGAACTTCTGCAGCTGGCCCCTTTTTTATTTGCAGATAACGACTAATGGAGGTGAAAGCATGAATCAAAAACCGTGTCAGTTCTATTCCTTTCTGCAGGCAGTCCGGGGTAACTGGCGCAACGCCCTGTTCATCCGCTGCAGCGGTTCACTTTGTCCAATGATCCGGCAGGCATCCTGTGAGGGGTTCCTGATGGCAGCAGACGCAGGCTGTCAGCCGATCTTTCTGTCCGTCCAGACAGTGCGGAAGCTGAGTGGAGAAGCAGTGGACCCCGAAGAATGCTCTGCAATTCTGGAGTGCCGCTCGTTCCGGACTGCTTATACCAAGTTTCTGGAATGGCATACCTCTTCGGACCATGTATGTCCGTTTTTACAGCTATGCCCAGACCGGGATACCTACTTCGGATGATTCTGCCTGTTAAGACGCAATGCCGCCGTCATCGGCGCGTAATGGAGGTGATTTTATTGAAACAAAAGCAAATCAAATGTCCTTATTGTCATGCTCACGCTTCTCTTCGGCCTGCAAGCCTTGTGTATGGATCTACTCCACAGACCAGAGGAAAATTCCTGTATGTCTGCGACAGATGGCCGGCCTGCAATGCCTATGTCAGTGCTCATGAGCGCACATTGCTCCCCATGGGGACACTGGCGAATGGCGATCTGCGCCACAAACGCATTCTGGCCCATCGTGCCCTAAAAAAACTGCAGCAGGACTGCCATATGGAAAAATGGGAGGTCTATATCTGGCTGCAAGCCAAACTGGGGCTTGATGCACACCAGACCCACATCGGCCAGTTTTCCGAATATATGTGTGAGCAAGTCATTTCCCTCTGTCAGCAGGCTCCGGCGTACACATCCGGGCGTGCTGCCTGAACGGAGGTGAAGCCTGATGAAGCAAAACTTTAAGCTTACCAAAGACCAGCAGACACTGGTAGAAAAAAACCTATCCATCGTTCACTGGGTCATTGTCAACAACATCCATGTAAATCCCGGCATCTGTGGTCTGGAGTACGGAGATCTGTTTCAGGAAGGATGCCTGTGGCTCTGCAAGGCCGCTTTTACCTACAATGCCGGACAGGCGCAGTTTTCAACCTACGCCAAAAAGGTTGTGAAAAATGGACTCCTCTCCTACTGCCGAAAAATCTGTAGTCAGGGGCGGCACATCAGTCGGCTGATCATCGGAGAACAGGGCGAGCTGGCCGCAGATGGAGAGCAGGTAGACCAGCCGGATGACCATTTTGACTCCCACCTTTCTCGTCTGGAGACCCTTGATCTGCTGGAAGCCAGCAAACAGAACTATCAGGGCGTTGCCAGACTTGGCATCGAAGCACTGGCGCTGAAGGTTCAGGGAATGCGCATTACAGACATCGCCGCCCTCTATCAAGTCCCTCCTTCCCATGTGGGCGCCTGGATCTCCCGCTCCCTGGAAAAACTTCGCAATGACCCTGACTTTTTAACCTGCCTGCTTTGATCTGTTGAAAATCAGCATCAATAACAGTAAGGGATATGTATAAAAAGGAGGTATCGAAATATGGCAATCAAAACCCTATACACTGCGGTCGGCCGGTTTGAACGAAGGACAAACGGCTGCAACCGCAGTTGTCCAATCATCCTGTTAGGCGGTCAGGAGTACATGGCCGATATGCAGGAAATGGTGATTTGGAGCATGCTCAACTGGAGAATCCTGCGCTGGGATGACATCGCACAAGAATACGAAAAGCTAGCCACCGCATCCGGTTACTGTACCGAGCGTTCTTGGGAAGACTGTACAAACCGACTGCTTACCCGCGGTCTTCTGGTATCCGGCAGCGGTGAAACAGAATACGATGCTCTGTATGACCTGCTTGGTTCGCTCAGCATTATCCCAACCAGCGGACCGTTCTTCCTCCGGCTCGCCTCTTTTGTCAAGCTGACGCTGCTGGCACATGTTCCGGTATCCGCTGCGCGGAAACTGTTCCAGAAAGATAAACGCACCAAATACGAAGTTCTGGTCATGCGCCTTGCCGGCCAAGCCCTGCTCTCCACTGCAGAGATCATCAAGTGCATAGATAAAAATATTTCCCGCCTCCCCAATGAATGTGCGCTTTTGGATTCCCTCTACGGAGATGAAACGACCACCAGTGACAACATTGCCAGCATGGTCAAAATCAGCCAGAGCAGCAAGCCAGTGACATTAGCCGTTGCCAATCTTTATCTGCGGCAGCAGATTATCTTTGAGAGGGTATGAGCATGATGAAACAATGGACTCTTTTTCCCACCGTATTGCAGCGAAAGTTTCTGCTCACTCTGCTGGCCGGAATCGCCAGTGCGGGAATCAGCGTCATCATCTGCGTGGCGACTAAAGATCATATCCTGCTGGCATTGGGGATTGTCGTACTCTGCGCCTGTCTTATATCCTGTCGATGGATCTGGGCGACTGCAGCACATAAGAACTACGAGGTAGTGGAAGGCATCTGCGCCGGTATCAGTACACCTATGCTCCGCCACTACCGCAAAGTACATCTGATAGACAGCCATGGTATAGAGATCACACTGCTTCTCAGTAAATCGGCCCGGCTTAAAATAGGCGCACCCTACCGATTTTACTTTCAGAAAGGGGCGCGGCCTGCCGTGGGAAATGACTATCTGGACGCAGCCCTTTCAACGAACAGCTTTTTGGGCTATGAAGCAATCAGCGAGCCGGAGTAACATCCCGATCCGTCCTCTGAATCCTAAAAATGCGAGGTGGTTTTGAGCCACCTCGCTTTCTTAAAGGGCATTTTGCAAATCACAATGACCAACGCCTGATTTCCTTATATTTTGCAGAATACATTCCTTCTGTCCCTATTTATTGGGTAGATCAAGGAAAGGAGGGTTTCCTATGTATAAGCCCCATACCATCGAACAATATAAAGTCTATCGCTTTCTGGAAGAAAACTTTGCGCTGGAGCATTTCCTGCTCGCTCCTTTGTCGCGCTTCGGACTGATGCTGGAGGACAAAACCGGTGAAAAAATCGCGTTTGCCTTTCTCAATGACTGTGTACAGGAAATACCTATACCAGCTCCAGCTGCTCCAGAAACAGTAATCGCTTTTCTAAAGCAATTCCGCAGCCTTACGCCCCGCCCAGTCGTCCATGACTTTGAAGCGCTGACCCGCTGGTGGCTGGACAATCCCAACCCGCTTACCTACCAGCAGGCACTTGGTATGTCCGATGATCTCTACCACCATTTTCTGTCCCATCCTTTGATCAGTGAAGATGACGCCCTTCGGCTGGCACGCAAAGGACTCGTTACCGAATCGGAATATAATGACCTGCAGCTATGGTATTTCAACGGCCATACAATGTCCTGCTGGTTTGGTCCTCTGGGAGTAGATGGCACCGGAAGCCTATACGGCCTGACCTTTGACTATCAAACGGCATCCCCAACAAAGACTCAGTTCTACCTATTGGATGACTACTACCGCGTTATGAACCATCTTACAGAGTAAAACCTTTTCAACTACTACATATCGTACTTGTCGCTGGCTATAAATCTATATATAGTGTTTTACATCTTGACAGGCACAAGATGCAGTGCTATACTGTATCTGTAATTGATTTTTGTGCGTATCCCATTTGGGAATACAGGTCTTTTTGATCTGTACCGTAGGCCAAAAGCCTGCATTGCACACGCTGTTAAGTTTGTATGCAAGTGTCAGTGATTTTTTGCGCCCTTTTAGGGTCGAAAAACTGCTGGCACTTTTTTATATAGATAATAATGCCAATGGCAGAAAGGAGTGTTATGGCACAGATTTTTGTGTTCGGGCGCGTCATGAACGACCTCGTACCCAAAGAAAGCCAGTCCAAACAAAGCTATGTATGCTTTGATCTGATGGAACGCACCAAAAACTGGACGCAGTTCTATCAGGTGTGGGCCTGGGATGCAGATGTCACCCGGCTCATGCAATTCAAGGTCAAAAAAGGCAGTATGATCTGGCTTGCCGGCTCACAGCGGCTGGTAGATGTTCGCATGAAGGACGGCAAATTGGAAAAGAAACTGAAGGTCAGTCTAAATGACTTCGGTTTTCTCCCCAAACAGCCCGCCGCGGCGAACAGACAAGAGAATGACCCGGACATTACGGCGGAACCCGCACTGCCTCCCGCGGAGGTATTGGACGGTGACCGTGAATCCCTGCCGGAGTAGTTTACTTCGGCTCCTAAGAGGGACCGTATCAAGTTTTTCAGAATGAAACTGAAAGCTTGGTGCGGTCCCTCTTTTTTTGTTTTCCAACAAATTCAGAAAAAAGGATGGTATCAAACATGAATAATGACAAAGGACTTTTGAGCGGCAGCATCACGATCCTGATTGGTGCGGTCATCGCAATTATGGCTCTGGTACGTGGGCCCTGGCAGGTTTGGCTGCTTCTGGGCGTTTTCACTCTCTGGGGACTGTGGGTAGTTTTGATCCTGCTTCTCCCCTATATGCAGCAGGCTAAACGGCATCGCCAGCGTCAGCAGCGCACCAGACAGCTCCATGCAGAAGGCCTCCAAACAAGAAGTTTTGAGATCCCTGACCTGGGCAGCACCAGCTCCGATGAACTGCTGGTTCGCCACACCAACCATCGTATTCTGGCATATCTGCGCTCCGCTTATCCGCAAGCCACCTTCGAGTGGTGTGAAAAGCAGCCGGAGCAGCTGATCCGCAATGGCGGTACCGGCCGCATCCGTGTGTTTGGTATTGACGAGTTTGATCACGCTGATGTGACATTGGATCAGAATGCCAATATCGAATGCGATATGGTCAAGATCGTTCCGCTATCCAAGGTCGGCGGAGAAACAAACGAGGATGATGCAACACCTCCGAACAGGCAGCCTGTTGATCCCCGTATCTGGTATGAAACGCAGGGACGCTCTGTACTGGAAGCACTGATCTCCGACCTTAATTCCCGCGGGCACAGCAAACTTACGCTTCGGGAAGACGGTGATATCTGCATTGAGCAGGGCGAAGATGCCGTTTCTCAGGAGCATCTGAACAACTTTCCCCAAAAGGTCTACTGGCCCCGACTGGCAGAGGTTCTGGAAAGCAATGGTCTGGCGGCTGAAGTCACTGCCCAGGGCATTCAGGTATCCTGGTAATGCTTCTGCTGACAAGGAACACAGAGAAAGGAGTGAACTTGACGAATGAAATCAGGACTTACCATCGTGGAAATGGCACAGCAGATTGAACGCCAATCCAAACTCAAGCAAGACTATTTGCTTGATACCAGGCGACTTCAAGTAGAACCTTTTGGTTCTCAACTTTATCTCCACACCTTTGATGACCACGATGACCCACTGGTGGAGCCATTGGAGATCAACCAGATCGCCCATCGGCAGATCGGCACACATCTGAAGATTCCGGCTGCTTACTATGACCGTATGCTTTCCGATTATCCGGAACTGCTGGCAGAGAATGTGAATTCCTGGTTCCAGCGGGAACCGACCCAGCGTATGGTCCGCACCCTGGATGGCACTGTACGGGCGTTTTTGAGCAACCGCTATCGCCGCATTGACAATCTGGACATTGCAGAAATCGTCCTTCCTGTCATTCAGCAAATGGAGGACGCCTATTTTGAAAGCTGCCAGATCACGGACAGCCGTATGTACATCAAGGTAGTCAACAAGCGGCTTGAAGCCGAAGTTGTACCCGGTGACATCGTACAGTCCGGCGTTATCATCAGCAATAGTGAAGTTGGACTGGGTTCCGTCAACATCCAACCTTTGGTCTATCGGCTGGTATGCAGTAACGGCATGGTCGTCAACGATGCCCAGACTCGCCGCACTCACATCGGCCGGGTCAATGAGGCAGATGAAAACTTCCAACTGTTCTCACAGGAGACATTGGCCGCTGATGACCACGCATTTGCCATGAAGATCAAAGATACCGTGATGGCCGCCGTGGATGAAACGCGGTTTACACGGGTAGTTGGCATGATGCGTGAAGCCACAACCGTTCAGATGAATACCACTGATATTCCCGGCGTTGTCCGTCTGGCAAGCAAGGATTTCAATATTACCGAGGAAGAAAGCACCGGCGTTCTGCAGCGTCTGATTGAAGGCAAAGATCTGACCCTCTATGGGCTATCCAATGCCGTAACACGCTTTAGTCAGGATGTGGACAGCTATGACCGCGCCACTGCCCTGGAGGGGATCGGATACAATATCCTGTCCATGCCCCGACAGCAGTGGAACCGTATCAATCAGATGGCCGCCTGACCATCTGCAACCATCACAATTTTTAAGGAGGAACCACTATGTATAATCAGAACCGCGATTTGATGAAACAGGAAAAATTCATGCTCCCCACTATGATCGAAGGCGATTTCAGCGCCGAGGAACTGGCTGAGGACGCCGATGGTCTGCAGATGAGCTTTCAGCGTGTCAAGATTCCCGCCGGCGGCACACTCCAATTTGAGATGCCGTCCGATGATCCGGACAATCCCGACTATGAAAAGACTCTGGTAGGCGTCATTCTACATAACCACGCCACCTGCGCCTACTGGCCGGCTGGCAGCGAATATGACGACGATACCACGCCGCTTTGTTCTTCTGTGGATGGCAAGGTTGGCATCGGCACTCCCGGAGGCGCCTGTGCTGCCTGCGTGATGAACCGCTTTGGTTCTGCACCTGATGGCAGTAAAGGAAAAGCCTGTAAAAATATGCGTGTGCTCTACCTGCTTCGCAGTGGTGAGTACATGCCTCTGCAGGTAAATCTGCCTCCTACCAGCATCAAGCCCTTCAAGGAATTTCTGAACCGAGCCTTCATGCTCCGCCGCCGCGCCACTTACGGCAGCATCGTGCAGATTGGCCTCAAGCGTGAGAACAACGGCACCAATGACTACAGTGTTGCTACCTTCAAACTGCTGCAGGATTTCCAGGGCGAGGAGCTGGCTCAGATTCGGGCTTACGCCAACAGTTTTAAGGAGCAGATCAAACTCCTGCTCCAGCAGCGTGCCGAGATCACTGAGGAGCAGCGCGACACCGGCTGCGATTATGTAGTCGAGCCTGGCGCCATGACCAACGAGCCGGCAGACGGTCACTATACTGTCAGCCAGATCAATGGTGACTGCGAGCAGCTGCCCGCATAAGTATTCTGATGTGGTCTGCGCCACATGACACATGAACAAAGGGATGCCTTCGGTTTAACACACCGGAGGCATCCCCCTTTTTTTATTTTAGGAGGAAAACACAATGTTATGTGAAGTACCATTAACCAAAGAACAACAGACATTTGCCACCGCCCATCATAGCCTAGTCTATAAGTTTCTGAACGAAAACCGGCTGCCGGAAGATGAATTTTACGATGTAGTTATTTTCGGCTATCTGAAAGCTGTTCGGGATTATTTTTCTGATCTCACTGCACAACAGTTTACTTTTTCCACCATTGCTAATCGTAGAATGAAGTTCTGCTTGTTCGATTACTTCCGCACCCAGGAGCGCCGCAAGCGCAATATGGAGGTTCTCAGTATTCATGTCGGATTATATCCCGATGGTGCGCCTTTAGAAGATACCATTCCTGCTCATGACCCAATCATGCAGCAGTTAGAAATGGATCTTCTGCTCCACGAGCTGGCTGGCAGAGTATCCAAGCAGCAAATGGACATTGTTCATCTGAAACAGGGCGGCTATGGTATCCGTGAGATTGCCCGCACCCAGAAGGTTCCCATGCGGCGCATTAAAGAGTTGCTAGCTGAAGTCCACGATGTGCTGCTGGACATTTGCTATGGATGAACCCATTACAGATAAGAAATACCCTTACATCCACATTTTCAAAAAGATTGGAGGTCAAACCGAATGAAGAAAGAAAAGAAACAGATCGTTTTGAATGGCTCTCTGCTGCGTCCACTGTCTGTTGGGCGAGGTGCGCTTCTGCACGCCGGAGGAAACATCTACCACACTTCGCGTGTGGTGGCGATTCTGGAGGAGTCGGAGGATTGCGTCCGTTTTGAAACGCAGAACTCCCACTACCATCTCTCCATGTCCCCTTTTCCGCTGGCGGCTGTCAGTCCGCTCCCTGTGAGATTGGCCGCATGTGCGTGAAGGGGCTGTAAATGGATTGGAACAGCCGGCTCCCGCTGACTATTCCACAAGTTCTGGCCGTGGCGGATACCATTCCGTCACGGCTCTTTTTATGGAGGAACAAAATGAACGAAGAAATCATGAATGAGATCCAACCAGTCCACCCCAAAGACCAGTTTACCTTTTCCTGCCGTCAATGCGGGGCGTGCTGCCGCAATATCGAAGGTTGTGTAATGGTGGAGAGTCTGGACGCCTACCGTCTGGCTCGTTACCTCCGGGCAAATGGTGAGCCCATCGAAAGAATAGATGATTTCCTGTTCCGCTACTGCGAACCGGAACCACTGACCGAGGAAGGCTTCCCCATCTATATGCTCAAGACCAAAGCCCCAAACGGCTCCTGCATCTTCCTTACAGATGGGCGCTGTTCCGTCTACCCTGCCCGTACCCGCACCTGCCGTATTTATCCTCTTACCGTAGGTCCAGGGGAGCGTGGCCGCGATTTTGAATACTGCCTGTGTCTGGACCGGCACCAGAGCCACTTTACTGGCAGCCGGGTATCCGTCAAAGACTGGCTGTATCAGAATTTTAAGCGGGAAGACAAAGAATATGTGAAGCGGGAATATGAGATTGCCACCGAACTGGGCAAACTGATGCGCGCCATTGACCCTGCCATGCGGCAAGGTGTTGTATTCAAGGTACTCTACTACCGCTATTACAATTTTGATTTGGACCAGCCTTTTCAGCCTCAGTATGAGCAGAATAACCGGCACCTGTTAGCAGACCTGCACCGGATTGCCGGGGAACAGTAAAAGGCAAATGGCTTTTAGAAAGGGGGTCTTATTCTATGAATTTACACGAAACAGCGATGGGACAAAAATTTTTTAATGTTCAGCTCCCCGCACTGATCAATACACTCAAAGATATTGCGGCGGCGCTTTCCCGCCCTGCACCATCTGCTGTATCCTTTCCGGCAGACCCACATTTTCTCACTTCGCTCTATTACGGCGAATATGAAGCAGATGTGTTCAAGCCTGATAAACGCCTCGCGCCTTTTAATCAGGCAGTACAACAAAAAGAAAGAGCGTTGCTTCCGCTGCTCTCCAACGAGGCGTCCATCGCTTTTGAACAGTATCAGGCTGCGGTACAATGCCGCAATTCTGCTGTATTGGAACAGGCATACGCCTCTGGCTACCGTACCGCTGTGCAGATGTTTGCGGCAGGCTTAGGTCCTCAGCCGCCAGTACCGGAACATGGGGAGGATCGCAATGGATGAGAACAGACTGCCCGAACTGCCCCAGGATATTTTTCGGCCAATGATCGCCCAATCAGTCCAACTGGAACAGTTTTTGGGGGAAGAACTGCTTTTTTGCTTTCGGGATTTTGATGGTGTCCATACCTTCACTACCTGCTATGGCGATATCTACAAAATTGTCAATGCACTGCGGGATTATATCCGGCTTCTGGAAGCGGTGTGCGACCAGTGGGAGCTGACTGGATTCCATCGTGCTACCTATGAGTACCATGCAGAAAAGCTGCGTAAAATTGCGGATAAACTGCAAGCCGGTATTGGCTACGACTATGACAAAGCCGTGGAGCGATGCAAAAAGAAACGAGCCCGAAAGTCCCACAGCAGCGATGTCGGGGAAGATGCCCTTCTGCTGACGGTACGGGCTGCCGGCAAGTCCACTGACAATGAAAAGGAGGCTGCACCTTATGAGGAAGATACCCCTTGGGAACCTGAACTCGAATAACCCTATAAAAATATCTGCTAAAAAGTATCATGCAAGCGTTGCCCGGCAATCCCCCAGAGAACGGAACCGATTGCCGGCCTGCAAGCGCTATGCGTTTGTCCACGCCAATGTGCATGAGCACTGCCGCCACTTCCGGCGCGGATAACCGCCCGGAAGTTACCCACGGAGGATGCCTATGGAACGAGATGAACTACGCACCACTTTAGTGAACCATCTGGAAACCCTGCGGCGCAATCTGCAGGTTGTATCCATGGAGGTGCTGAAAACCAAGTACAAAAAACCATTTGATGCCTTGCGGCAAGACATCTGTAAAGCCGCTACCGCCTATACCCGCTTTCTTGTATTTGACGGTATGAAAATCAAACACAAATACTTTGATGAGGCTGTACCCTATATCGATGCAGCTGTGAAGCAAACCAAACGGCTCAAACAGATCTCAGATGCTGCCTTTCAGCGTCAGGATATTGACGAGATCGAATCACTCGCCCTTGCCCTGCGCAAAGAGATAGAAGCAGCCCTGCAGCCCTTCTATATGAGCCATATGTGCCTTTATGTGACGCCGGAATGCTTTGACGATCCGCCCAAGACGCCGGAAATCTACAACGATGCAACTGCCTGTGTCTGGCGGGATGGTACATGGCAGCTCCTGGAGGATACCAGCAAAGGGTTCCTGCTTTTTGTTCAATCCAAATCCAAGGAGGAAGCTGCCGCATGAAAAAGACATCTCAGCAATATCTAAACAGCGAAGCACACGGTTATCTCATGGAGGCCAAAGCCTGTAAGCTCTTACTCAAAGACTTGGAGCGCATCCGCGCCAAGCTCAGACGACACATCGAAAAGGAAGCCGCAGACCGCAAGACAGAATTTGAAGCAGCTATGGAATACCATAGCGAAAGCGACATTCAGGAAGCCTACGGCTGGGACTTCATCAGCGAACAGCAGTATGGGCGCTATCTGGAGTTATTCCGTCAGGGGCGCAAGGCGCTTGATGAACACAGCCCCACTGTTACAGAGCTGGCCCTTTCCATCCTGAACCACATCTTTCAGGATATTGATCGAGACTGCCGCCAATGCGAGTTTGAAGCGCTGTCGCCGGAAGAACAGCTTGCCGAGTTGAAGCGTGCTGAAGAATCCAAGCAGGCATGGGGGCAGTATATCGCCAGTCTGAAAGAAATGGTCGGCTCTATGACTGGAAAGACCAATGACCACACTGCGTCAAAAAATGCAGCAACTATACACAAGGAGGATGCAAAATGAAAATTCACGAAGATCGTTCTCATATGAATATTGATACCAGATGGTTTGAAAAAGGCTATGCCAAAGAAGACGTCCACTCCCTACGCCTGCAGTCTCTATGCACCGAAGCAGAGGCAGCAGCAAACAAACAGTTTTATGACAGCCACACCCGCGAAGAATGGGAGCAGTATATCCGTCAGGCAAGTTTGGAGAGCAGCGCAGCAATGAAACCCGTCATGGAAGCCATCGCACAGGACTTTGTCTGCTACCAGTATGACGAAAATATCCCTGTGTCCTATGGCAGCGACCGATGGGATCTGTACTTCTGGTGTAATCCCTTTAACGGCGCCGCAGACGCATCCGAACGGGATTTCTCATATTTCACGCTGACCTTTAACGAACGTCAGACGCTGGAGAAACGAAGAAAAGTCTGTCAACAGGTGCTGGATCTCCTATGCTCACGCTTTCAGGAGCATCCTAATCTCGATGTAGCCGTACAGTATTCCATATGGTTTGACCATCCAAAGATCCACGATGCGGTGGAGCGCGCAAAGCCCCGTCTGCATGGCCTGCGCTGTATTCAGGACCAAAAAGAAGGAAAGCTGCTCCTGCAGGACGGTGCCCTGCTCTTCAAACCAAAATACGCAAAGAAATATACCCGCACGCTGAGCCAGAGCCAGATTTTGTCCCTTAGTTGGGAACTGGGCGTAGAGGACGGAGAGCCTGATACCGATGCTGCACCTGTTACCTTGCCTTACAAGAAATTTGGTGCCACGCACCCCATCCAGCTGCAGGTGACTTCCTACCTGAATGGAAACCTTGCCATACAAATGGTGACATGGGAAAGCGGTGACCCGGAACCCTGGGCGACTCTCACCGTCAACCTGCCCGGCCAACGGCAAAAAGACCATGCCTTTATCGACACCAATGCCGATTCGGAATTTCCCACCTGGCTCATACGACATGGTCTGGCCATCCCAACCGGTCGCACCATGCAGAGTGGGTTCTGCACCTATCCTGAATATCGTTTTCGTGCCAACCGGCTGCAGGAGCTGGACCCGGAAGGGTATGCAGGCTACTTGAAAAACTTTGAAAGGCGGTGCAGCGCATGAAATATAAGGCAGTTTATGATGTACTGAATGAAAGGCGGCAGACTACCCCCGGTTTCTGTTACCATGACCGTAGCGGCTGGCGTGCTTACTCCCAAACCTACATGACCATGCAGTGCCCTTTATGGATTATTGCTGAAGATGCTGCCACGGGCAGGCGTCTGTGGATTACCCAGGAGGGCACCCGATTTAGCATTTCCATTCGAAGGATGGATGAACAGGGGCGTAACTATGGCCCTACCTATCGCATTACTTGTGAAAACAGGACAAAGCTGGCTCAGGTTCTGCGCTATCAGTTCGAGTCAAAGACTTTGGCTGTGTAGCTGACGATGACCAGAGAGGAACTGCATTCCTCTCCCTGCTCCGGTTTCCTTGTCCGGAACACACACTAAGAAGCACCGGCAATCTGTATTTTTGCAGGCGTCCGGTGCTTCTTTGGAGGAAAACGCTTATGAATACTCTCGCATTTACGCTGGGCGAACACCGAGCCCAGCTGACTTTGAAAATCAGTACATATCCCAACGGCAATCTCGCCATCAAACTTTATGAAAAGGATCACAGCATCCTGATTTTTTGGGAAACCCTTACCACCAACTTAACCGGAATCCGCCCCGACCACTGCGCTTTCATCAATATAAAAGCCGCAGACGGACTTTTTCCGGTCTGGCTGTCAGACAATCACCTTGCGGAACCTACCGGGCAAATTCTTGAATCGAATGGCTGTCTTTACCCTGAATACCTGTTTTATGGCAAAGAACTGGACGCCCTGGACCATGAGGGGCACACCCTCTACATCCGGCATCAGAAAGGCGAGCTGGGGCGCCGCTTTGAGCGGCTATATCTTGCCCTGCGCCGGCTGGCACGAGAAATCAATGGGTTCAGCTACACTGATTACAGCGGCTGGCGGCGTCCAGATGGGGTTTCCACCACCCTGCCCCTCTGGATCGAGGCGTCTGACCCTTCTCATGGCCGCAAATTCATCTTCACACAGAAAGGACCCGCACTCCAGACTACCATCCGCTATGCCGATGGTACGAAAAAGCAGCGCATCTACCGGCGTAAAGAGGACATGGCTGCCGAACTGATGACCATGTTTCAGGAGGAATTGCGTGTCTACCCTCCCTGGTCTGAAGACCGGAGGAATCGGTACGAATATTAAAGGTAGTAAAATAGGAGGACATCATCATGAAGATCCGTATCTATCCCCAATCCCTGTTGGAAACCGTATGGCAGCAGGACAAACTGCTGTTTACCCCAGAGGCAGCGCAACCACCCTTGTGTCTTCGGTGTGGTCAGCCGCTGGACCGCAGGCTGGTCATCAACGCCCTGAGCCGCTATGCAGATGTCCATATCTGCGAGGCGTGCGGTATGGATGAAGCCCTGCGTGATGCCAACCGTTGCCCTCTCCCTCTAACAGAATGGGCGGCTGTCAAAAACGGTTTGAGCCAGCAGCAGACCGATTTTGAGGATCCGCTGCTGACTACTTCCTGCACCTTTGAAGATCTGTTTCAGCAAGGCTCCCGTCCTGCCAGCGAGATAGCCTATTCCCGTTCTGATTATGATGGATGGAAATGGTGGACCACCTGGCATCAGTGCCAAAAGGATACGCCTGTTCTGGAAGTTGCCCGTGAAATTGATGCTTTCCAGAATGCGCTGTTCCAACTGCCGGAGTTTCGGAATTTGGACACCCTGACACGGTTCTGCCGATGGTACGCCCAGCCCACCAGCGAGCCCACCGAATTCAATCTGTATTCGGAAACTGCCCACTTTTGTATCTGGCTGCGGCTGATTACCCGGCATCGAGATTATAATGTCTATGTTCATTACTATCTGAAAGGTTAAAAATTTACAACGCACCGGATACAGTATGCCTATCGGCTCTGTATTCGGTGCTTTTTTCTCAAAGTATATACTGCACCATTAACTTTACCATTATATCAATATACATTTCATTCCAGATTAAGCTGTATGATAACCGGCAAGCTGGGAATCGTGTCATCGTTTTCAAGGTTGGCAAGATAGCGCCAGTCGATATTGATCTGTTCCGCCAGCGTCTTACGCGATAACTGCTTGACTTTCCGCGCCTCTTTTACATCCGCGCCGAAAGTTTCAAAGCCGAGACAATCTTTGATATTTGCCATATAGCACCATCCATCTACATTGTATATTTCATATTTTCTCAATGGAATGTTGCTATATGCAGTAAGATTAAACTTTATAATTCATATCCCGAAACATAGACAGAGGAAATCATTGCCACCCCCCCCTTGAAATATTGACAAGATACGCCTCTCGTGTTATGCTGTTATACACAACAGCATAACAGTTAAAACACACGGAGGATGCAGCAATGAAACTGATTATTTCAAATGTATCTGGCGTCCCCATATACGAGCAGATTAAACAGCAGATCAAGGCGGCTATTTTATCTGGCGAGCTTCAAGCCGAAGAAACTTTGCCCTCCCTTAGAACACTTGCCAAAGACTTAAAGATCAGCGTCTTAACAGTGACAAAGGCATACACAGAATTAGAGCAAGAGGGCTTTGTTAAAAATGTGCAGGGGCGTGGATGTTTCGTAATGGGGTCTGGTTCAGAACTGATTAAGGAGCAGCTTATTTGCAAAGTAGAAAACAATCTCACCGAAGCAATAAAAGCTGCAAGAATGGCAAATCTATCCACAGAGGAATTACATCGCCTTTTGGACATTTTAACGGAGGTAAAAACAGATGACTAATTATTTAGAGGTAACGAATCTTTCAAAATCTTTTGATTCTTTTCAACTTCACAATATCAGCTTTACTTTGCCAAAGGGATATATTATGGGCTTGATCGGCCCGAATGGTTCTGGCAAAACAACGACAATCAAACTGATTTTGAATATGCTCAAGCGCACCGGCGGCACAGTCAAAGTGATGGGGCTAGATAATATCGCAGAAGAACAAAAAGTAAAATCAGAGCTGGGCGTTGTTTTCGATACAAATTATTTCAGTGATGATTGGAAAGTGTCGCAGGTTGAAAAATCCATTTCGGTATTTTATCCAAATTGGGACAGCCAGAAATTTGCGGATATGTTACGGAAATTTCACATTGCACCCACCAAAAAGGTAAAAGAACTTTCCAAAGGTATGCAGATGAAGTTAATGCTTGCCTGTGCGTTTTCATACGACGCCAAACTGCTGATCCTCGACGAGCCGACCAGTGGACTTGACCCGGTTTCCAGAGATGAACTTTTGAAAATTCTTTCAGAGTATATTGAAGATGGCGAGCATAGTGTTTTGTTCTCCACCCATATCACAGGCGATTTGGAGCGTGCAGCCGATTATATTACCTACATCAGTTATGGCGAGCTGTACTTTACTGGCAGCAAAGATGATTTTGTAGATATGTTCCGCATTGTAAAAGGTGGAATTGAGGAACTGTCCGATGATCTGAAAAATAAGGCGGCTGGTATTCGTACATTCCCTACGGGATTTGAGGCGCTGATGAAAACCGAAGATATTAGCGGTTTCCCTAACCTGACCGTTGAGCCTGCCACCATTGATGAAATTGTAGTGTTTACAAGCAAGAAAGGTGACGATTATGAGTAATATTTTGAAATCCACAAAATTAGATATTGCATTGGTAAAACCATATTTTAAGACAATTTGTTTCACCCTGCTTCTGCCGATTGTGTTTGCCGCAATCAATCGTTCTTTGCTGACAGGGGTATCATTTGCTATGACAGCAAATGGACATCCGAAGCCCTCTTTAACCTGCTGGACAATGCGGTGAAGTACACCCCGCCAGGCGGGAAAATCGCTGTGTCGGTGGTGCTGTGGGAAATGTATGTGGAGATTAAAGTGACCGACACCGGCAAGGGCATTTCTGAAAGCAATCAGGCCGCCATCTTCCGGCGCTTCTATCGTGAGGAAGAAGTACACGAACAGCAGGGCGTTGGCATTGGTCTATATTTGGCCCGCGAGATCGTAACGCGGCAGGGCGGCTATATCAAAGTGGTTTCGGAGCCGGGCAAGGGTTCGGAATTTTCCATTATGCTACCTACAAAATAGAACGCGGCGGACGGCCATTTCCGGCTGCCCGCCATAAATTTTTTTGAAATGTCCGAGCGTTGTAACATTTCACCCCGATTTTCAATGAATTTTTTGGCCGCTGTAACATTTCGCGGACATTTGGGTTTTACAATACCCTTATCAATAGGCAGAAAGCCTTGAAAGGAGTTTTGAGTATGAGCGTTTTGCAGACGATTGATCTGAAAAAGTATTACGGCACAGAGCCGAACATCACCCGCGCTCTGGACGGCGTGAACTTCTCCGTAAATGACGGCGAATTTGTGGCCGTTGTGGGAACCTCCGGCAGTGGCAAGTCTACCCTACTTCACATGATGGGCGGGCTGGACACTCCCACCAGCGGAACCGTGACTGTCCGGGGCGAAGAACTGGCAAAGAAGAACGACGAACAGCTCACCATCTTCCGCCGCCGCAACATCGGCTTTATCTTCCAGAACTATAACCTTGTTCCCATCCTGAATGTGTATGAGAACATCGTCCTGCCGGTGGAGCTGGACGGGGACACGGTGGATCAGAAGTTTTTGGACGAGATCGTTCACCTGCTGGGGCTGGAAGATAAACTGAAAAATATGCCGAACAATCTCTCCGGCGGCCAGCAGCAGCGTGTGGCGATTGCCCGCGCCCTGATTACCAAACCGGCTATTGTGCTGGCCGACGAGCCGACCGGCAACCTTGACAGCAAGACCAGCGCCGAGGTGCTGGGGCTTATCAAGCGCACCAGTGCGGAATTCCGGCAAACTGTTGTGATGATTACCCACAATGACGACATAGCCCGCCTTGCAGATCGGATTGTCCGCATTGAGGACGGAAAAATTGTGGAATAAGGAGGTGGCAAGCTATGACATGGCCTTTTGAGAATGACACTAGCACCATTATAAAGAAACTGGCGAAAGCTGACCTAAAGGAACATAAGCTCAAGACTTTAATCACTGCAATTATTATTGTAATTGCGACTTGCCTAATGGCAACCGTCTTTTCGATTTTAGTAAATGACGCACTGAAACAATCCACACAAGCACCTTATCATGCTATGTTTCGCGCTGTGAGCGAAGATACGAAAAACAAGTTACAGACCGATAATGATTTTGAAACAGTTGGTGTTTACAAAACTTTTGGTAATATTGTGAACAGTGATGGGCGCACTGATCTGGCATACATGGATGATTCGGCAATGTCCTTTTTGGGCTTTGAACTGATGGATGGAAACCTACCGCAAAGCAATACAGAGGTACTTGTATCTGAAACTTATCTGTCTATTCACAAATTGGTATTAGGTGATTCATTTTCCTTTGAATATGTAGACACCTTGACAAACGAATTGAAAGAAAACACATTTACTGTTTGCGGCATTATCCAAAACAAAACGCAGGAAAAAGGAAAACAGTTTTATATTCTGACCTCTGATCATTTCCGCACAGAATACGCACAACAGTACAGCGAGCTTTCTTTAACTTACAGCACACAAACTGCCTCGACTGTTGATGTATTAGTTTCACTTAATTCGGAAAAAGCCGATATGAGTCCTGACACTCAAAAAGATTTCTTAAAAAGTAAGGGTGAAGCCGAAGGTATTAAAGATTTTGACATCATACTAAATGACAGATATATTGATGGAATCTATATTGATGGTGCTGTGGCGGTCGGTATTATCTTTTTTGCGATATTCATTATGTTCGCCAGCAGCTTTGTAATTTACAGTATTTTTTATATTTCCATTGTCAATTCGATGCCTATGTATGCCCAGTTTATTTCATTAGGGACGACGAAAAAACAGTTGCAACGGTGTACAAAGGGAACATAATAAAAAACTTAATAATGGACTGCCAATCTTACACAAAGTACCGCCCAAACGAGACTACGGGCGGTATTTTTGTATCATGGCGGAGAAAGGAGGAACTTCCCACGGGGGCTTGACTGAAAAGTTGAGCCTCTTTTTTCATGCCAAAAAACAGGAGGTAAATGCTTATGGCAGATGATAAAACCACAAAAACGCCGGAACAGCCGGTAACGGATAGCGGGCCGGGCAAGGAAACGCCTCCCGCTCCCCCAAAAGAGCCGGAGAAGGTTTCCGTTTCTCCGGAGCCGGAAAAAAAGACGGAACCAGAGGTAAAGAACCCGCAGGTTTCCGTCTATAACTTCTCTGAAATTATGAAGGAAAAGAAGGTCGAGGAACGGGCGGCAGCTCCCAGCGGGGAAAAGTCTGACCCGGCAAAAGAGGAGAAACCGGAAAAGCAGCCGGAGGCTCCGAAAAAAGCAGAGGAAAAACCCAAAGAGCCGGAACAGCCGAAGCGCCGGGGCCGTCCCCCGAAAACAGATAAGGACAAGGCCGCAGCCCCGAAGTCCAAAGCCCCCGCACAGAAACCGGAAAAGGCGGTCAAAAAGGAACCGGAGAAAAGAACGGCTCCAACGATACAGGCCGCTCCCGCTCCGAAAGGACCCGAAAAGCCAAAGGATGCTCCACGCCGGGGCAAGGAGCAGATCGTCTATATCAAGCTGAACGAACTCCACGCCTTCAAGAACCATCCCTTTGAAGTCCGGGATGATGAAGAAATGCGGGCTATGGTGTCCAGCGTCAAGGACAAGGGCGTGACCCAGCCCGCTATCGTCCGTCCCCGTGAGGATGGCGGCTATGAGATCGTGTCCGGCCACCGCCGCCAGAAAGCCAGTGAGCTTGCCGGATATGCGGATATGCCCTGTATCGTCCGAAATCTGACAGATGATGAAGCCATCACACAGATGGTAGAGGACAATCTGAACCAGCGTGAAGAAATCCTCCCCAGTGAGCGGGCCAAAGCCTTAAAAATGCAGCTTGAAGCCATCAAGCACCAGGGCTCCCGCACTTCGGGCCAGATTGACCCGAAGGACGCAGGTAAACGCTCCAACGAGATCGTGGCCGAGCGCAATAAGATGGCGGTCAAGCAGGTGCAGCGGTATATCCGTCTCAATGAGCTGGTTCCAGACCTGATGAAGCTGATGGATGAAAAAAAGCTGGGTTTTACTACGGCGGTGGAGCTTTCCTATATCGGCAAGAAGAACCAGAACTATATCGCCGTCGCCATTGACAGCCAGCAGTCCTCGCCTTCACAGGCGCAGGCAAAGCGTATGCGTGAGCTGGACGAAAAGAAGCTGCTCAACGGGGATGTGATCGACGGCATTATGATGGAGGACAAAAAGGAGGTAGACAAAGTGATTTTGACAGGTGCGGAACTGAGCAAGTATTTCGGCAAGGAAACTACGCCGAGGGAAATGAAGGACCAGATCATCAAGCTGCTGGACGACTGGAAGGGTCAGCAGAAGGAACACGAAAAGCCGGAGAAGAAAACCGAACAGGAAAAGTAAGCTAAAACTTCGGGTCAGCATGGCCCGAGGATTGCGGGGCTCTGCCCCGCGCCCCGAAGCTCTGGAGATATAAATGATTCCCCGTCGCCAGTTATTCCGTAGCATAGCCGGGAAAATCAGTCAAGGGCAGCGCCGCCGCAGGCGGTGCCAGAGGCACCCTTGACGGATTTCTCCCGGTTATGCTTTTTCCCGGTCAAGCGACGGGGATATAAATTCTCCAGAGCCGTTCCCCTTCCCGGGGGAAGGGGCGGAGGGGTTGGGCGAACTCTTGCTTTTCCCTAAACCAAAACAGAAATGGAGGCTCAACCAATGAAGCGACCTTTAGCATACCTGACTGCCGCATGGAGCGGCGAGCCGGATGTTGATATGGAGCTGGCGGCCCACTACTGCCGCCTTGCTTATGAGGCGGGCTTTTCCCCAATCTGCCCGCTCTTGTATCTGCCGCTGTTTTTGAATGACAGCGTTCCCGAGGAACACAAGGCCGGGATTGATATGCGCCGGGATATGCTGCGGCGCTCCCATACCCTGATCGTCTGCGGCAGCGTTGTGGACGAGGATGTAAAAAATGATATTGCGGTTGCCGGGCGGCTGGGCATTGCGGCGACCACACTGGAAGGGGTGCTTGCCGTGAAGGGACACGGCACCCCGGGCCATGCCGGACATTAAGCTGGGAAGCCTTTTCGACGGGATTGGCGTGTTCCCTCTGGCTGCTTCCCGGTGCGGTATCCGTCCGGTATGGGCCAGTGAGATTGAAAAAGCGCCCATCTCCATAACCAAAAGGCACTTTCCCGACATGGTGCATTTGGGGGATATTACGAAGGTGGACGGCGGGAAAATCCCACCTGTCCATATAATTACCTTCGGTTCCCCCTGTCAGAACCTTTCTCTGATCGGCAACCGCTCCGGCCTTGCCGGGGCAAAATCAAGCCTGTTCTATCAGGCGTTTCGTATCATACAGGAAATGAGGGATGCTACTGATAACCTATATCCAGCTATCGCTGTTTGGGAAAACGTCATGGGAGCGTTTTCTACAAATGACCGGATGGACTTTAGAGCCGTCTTATCCGCCTTCTCGGACACCGAAGTTCCAATGCCTCCTTCGGGAAGATGGGGAAACGCCGGAATGGTGCGAGGGGGAACGCCTGATGTGTGCTGGCGGCTCATGGACGCCCAGTATTGGGCAGGCACCCGAAGGCTGGCACGAAGGCAGCGGATTTTCGTCGTGGCGGATTTTGGAGGCAGACGTGCCGCAGACATACTATTTAAGCCCCGTCCAATGCTCCCACTTCCTCCGCCTTGCGGAGAGGGCGGGCGGGTCGCCGCCGAAGGAGATCGAACAGCTTCTTTTGAAACAGGGCGGCAGATACCAGTCATCCACCCCTTTCAGTGCTTCCGTATGCGGGGAGCGGCAAAAAGGCAGGAAGAAACGGCCTTCCGAAACAGCTTCGGATTACCAACTGACCCTTTTCCCACTCTTTTAGCCAGTGATGTAACGCCCTTTGCCTTCTGGTATGAGGGCGACCCGGAGGGCGGCTGTATCCGTTTTCTGACGGAAACAGAAAGTGAACGGCTGATGGGGCTGCCGGAGGGCTGGACAAAGTACGGGGCGGACGGCGTGGAGATCCGGCCTCTGCAACGTTACAAGGCGCTGGGAAATGCGATTGCCCTCCCTTGCGCCGATTACATTATGGCCGGGATTTATGAGGTGCTGGCTGACCGGGCCGGAAAGGAGGAATGAGCCCATGTTTGAAGCCTATATAACCAACACCGCCCTGTACCCCTTGATGGGGATCGAGGTAGGGACAACGGTACATTTCCCCATGACGACACAGGAGTTGCAGGCCGCCCTTGCCAAAATCGGGATAGACGGGAAGCGGTACAGCGAAGTGTTCTTTACCAGCTTTGACAGTGATGTGCTGGGGCTCTACGATCATCTCTACGAATGTGAGAACATCGACGAGCTGAACGAGTTGGGCCACGCCCTGCTGGAAGTACGGGATAAGGGCGGACTGGAAACCTTTGAAGCCGCTCTTGTCTTGGGAAACCACACAAGGAGCGTGAAGGATTTGATAAACCTGACGCAGAACCTTGACCTTTACCGCTTTTACCCGGATATTTCTGATGATGAAGGGCTGGGCCGTCTTTACGCCGACGAGCTTGGGACTATCGACATACCGGAGCACATTCAGAACTACTTCGATTATGAGGCATACGGGCGGGATGTGCGTATCAACGAGGGCGGCGTATTCGCTCCCGGTGGGTATGTGTCGGCAGTCCCGGAGGGCTTCAAGGAGTATTACCACGGGCCGCAGGACATTCCGCCGGAACACCGGATATTTGCCTATCCTGAAAAGGCCGAGCCTGTCCACTCCATTCTCGCTACACTCAAACGGTTTCAAGAAGCCCCACCCGCTCCGAAAAAGGACAAGGCGGGGCCTTCCCATGAAGAACGGTAAGACTTCGGGCCAGCATGGCCCGAAGCATGAAGGAGGTGCATACCATCAACTATTACCCTATCAATGAAGGGGCCGCCCGTCGGGCAAAGGAAATGAACAGCTTTTCCGACTACAAGGAAGGGAGCGCAACGGCGGAATACCGGGCAATGGTGGACAAGGCCGCCGCCATAGCGGAACAGCAGAAATCCCGGGTGGACCCCATGTACCATGAGAAGATCGACCATCTGTTAGACACCTACGCCCGCAAGCTGGCCGAAAACATGAACCAGGGCTTTGCCATTGACGCAAGGGTTCCCTCTATGATGATCGCCGGACCTGCCAATTTCCCGGTGGGAAAGAAGGAAAAACAGAACCGGGCCCGGGACAGCAACATGGAGGAATGGCGGTATATTCAAGGGCTGCTGGATAAGATACGCAGTACCGGCATGGGCGGGATCAGCGCCGATGACCCGGCAGCGATTGAAAAGCTCCAGAAGAAGCTGGACGGACTGGAACGCTCCCAGCTCATTATGAAGGAGGTCAACGCCTATTACCGCAAGCATGGCAAGCTGGACGGCTGTGCGCTGCTGTCGCCGGATCAGATCGAAAAGCTGAAAGCAAGCATGGCGTCAAGCTGGCGGAGCGATCCGAGGCCCTTTGAAAGCTACCAGCTTACCAACAACAATGCGGAAATCCGCCGGGTAAAGACGCGTATCGAACAGCTTTCCAAACAGGCACAGCAGGAATTTTCCGGCTGGGAGTTCGATGGGGGCCGTGTGGAAATGAACCGGGAGGACAACCGCTTGCAGGTGTTCTTTGACGGAAAGCCTGACGCGGACACCCGGGTTGAGCTGAAAAGCAATGGTTTCCGCTGGGCTCCCAGCGTGGGCGCATGGCAGAGGCAGCTCACGGACAACGCCATCCGGGCGGCTGACCGTTTGGAATGTATCAAGCCGCTGTCCGGCGAAAAGCCCTCCCAGCTTCAAAAGAAGCCCTCTATCTTGCAGACCATGCGGGAACAGGGCGAAAAAGTCCAGACGGAGCCGGAAAAGAAAGCTCCGTCCGGCAGGGATGCCGAGCGGTAAGCCTCGGGCCACATTGGCCCGAGGTTTTCTGTTCCCCGATATTGTACGGGGGCCTCCCGGATAGCGGGGACCCCGACGGAAAGGAGGTTTTATGCAGGAAGAAGTAAACCAAAAAACGGTTGCCCTTTCGATCAGGACAACGAAGCTCACAGGAAAAGTGCTGGCTGCCGCTCTTGGCAAGGTGGTTCGGGCGCTGCAAAAGCACCACCGGAAGGCGCTGACCCCGCAGGGACGCCAGAGCGTGAAAAAGCTGATGAACCACTATGGCGGCAAAAGTGCCATGCCCTATGTGGGAGCTCCAAAGGATTTTGACCGGATCGCGAAGGAGTTCCATGTGGACTACGCTTTCCATAAAGTGAGCCCCGGTCATTACCTGCTGTTTTTCAAAGCCAATCAGGCGGACGCTATCACGGCGGCCTTCCAGAAGTACAGCGCAAAGGTGCTGAATAAAGAGCAGGACAAGGCTTCCATCCTCGGCCAGCTTCGGAAATTCACGGAGCAGATCAGGACACAGGCAAAGGAAAAGCAGCGGACCAGAGAGGCGGTGAAGGACGGACGTTGAGTGACAAAATCAGAAAATATGTACTCCCAAACCTGCCGTACCTCTTTGTGTTCTGGTTCTTCTCCAAAATCGGGACGGCCTACCGGATCGCCCCCGGCACAGACTTCGGGACAAAGCTCATGGGGATGCTCGATACCTTCCCCAAAGCCTTTGAAACCTACTGGCCGGGGCTGGGAGGTATTGACCTGCTGGTGGGCCTTGCCGGTGCGGCTGGGGTGTATCTGCTGATACAGTCAAAGATCAGGCAGGCGAAAAAATTCCGGCGGGATGCGGAATACGGCACCGCCCGCTTTGGAACAAAGGAGGATATAAAGCCGTTTGTTGACCCAAAATTTCAGAACAATGTCATTCTGACCGGGACGGAGTTCCTTACCATGAACACCCGTCCGAAGATACCCGCCAATGCCCGGAACCTAAACGCCTGTGTCATCGGCTCGTCCGGCTCGGGAAAGACAAGGTTCTGGCTGACCCCGCAGCTCCTTCAAGCCCATTCCTCGTATGTGGTGGTAGACCCGAAGGGCGGCACCCTCGACCAGTGCGGGCGGTTTCTGCAACGGGAGAAATACAGGGTGCGGGTGTTCAACAGTATCGACTTTTCAAAATCCATGCACTATAATCCGCTGGCATATATCAAGACGGAAAGCGATGTTTTGAAATTCGTTACCGCCTTGATTGCCAACACCAAAGGCGACGGCAAGGAGGGCGACGAGTTCTGGACCAAAGCCGAAACCCTCTTGTACTGCGCCCTTGTGGCCTACATCGTCTTTGAGGGGCCGGAGGAAGAATGCAACATGAATACGCTGGTGGAAATGATAAACAGCATGGAAGTCCGGGAGGATGACGAAACCTTCAAAAATGCGGTGGACTATATGTTTGACGGGCTGGAACGCCGCAGCCCCCAGCACTTCGCCGTGAGGCAGTATAAGAAATACAAGCTCGCCAGCGGCAAGACGGCAAAAAGCATTTTGATTTCCTGCGGTGCGCGACTGGCTCCCTTTGATATTCCCCAGCTTCGGGAGATCATGTCTTATGACGAGCTGGAGCTGGATAAGCTGGGGGATGAAAAATCGGCGCTGTTCTTTCTTATCAGCGACACGGACACCACCTACAATTTTTTGGTTGCCCTCGCTTTTTCGCAGATGTTCAACCTTCTGTGTGAACGGGCTGACAACACCTATGGCGGGCGTCTGCCCTACCATGTGCGGGTGCTGTGGGACGAGGCAGCCAATACCGGACAGGTGCCGGGGCTGGAAAAGATCGTGGCCGTCATCCGCTCCCGTGAGATCAGCCTGACACTTTTTTATCAGGCAATGAGCCAGTGCAAGGCATTGTACAAAGACCATTCCGAAACCATCATGGGAAACATGGACAGTATCGTGTTCCTCGGAGGCCGGGAGGCTTCCACCCTAAAGGATATTTCGGAAAACTGGCTGGGCAAGGCCACCATTTCCATGCAGACCGAGGGTCGCAGCCGTGGACAGTCTGAAAGTTACAGCCAGAATATGCAGCGGCTTGGCCGGGAGCTGATGACCACCAGCGAGATCACCACCATGCCCGGAGATAAATGTATCTTGCAGCTTCGGGGGCTCCCGCCTTTCCTGTCCCCGAAGTATGACTTGAAAAAGCACCCGAATTACAAGTACACAGCCGAATTTGATAAAAAGAAAAACGCCTTCCGCTTGGAAAGCCTGTTCCGCCACCGGCCATTGAGACTAAAGCCGGAGGACGAATACACGGTGTACGAAGTGGACGGCTCCGACACGGACGAAGAAGCTGACCTGTTGAATTTCGATGATCTGGACAGAGACGAGTTTGTGTAACTTCGGGCCATGATGACCCGAAGCGCCGCCGATGTGGGCGGCTTTTTTTGTACCCAAAACCATCAAACAAACAAAATGGAGGAACGTATATGGAATTTTTCAATCAGGCAATCGACATTCTTAAAATTCTGGTCATGGCTCTTGGCGCTGGTCTGGCGGTATGGGGCGTCATCAACCTTCTGGAAGGTTACGGGTCGGATAACCCTGCGGCAAAATCACAGGGCATTAAGCAGCTCATGGCGGGCGGCGGTGTCGTTCTGATCGGCCTTCAGCTTATCCCTCTGCTGTCCGGCCTGTTCAGCTAAGTGTCACCCGTTGTCCCTTTTCCAGAAAAGGAGCTGATGTATGGACTTTATCATCGACGCAATCGTTGAATGGCTGAAAGGTCTGCTCGTCGATGGTATCATGGGAAATCTGGATGGCCTTTTCGATAACGTCAATCAGAGCGTTGGCGAGATCGCCACACAGGTAGGCACGACCCCGGCGGACTGGAACGCCGGGGTCTTTTCCATGATACGACAGATCTCCGAAACTGCCATTCTGCCAATCGCCGGGGTCATCCTCACTTTTGTTATGACCTATGAACTGATACAGATGCTCATAGAACGCAACAACCTCCATGAAGTTGACACATGGATGTTTTTTAAGTGGGTGTTCAAAACCTTTGTGGCTGTGATGATCCTGACGAATACCTTCAATATCGTGCTGGCGGTCTTTGATGTGAGCCAGCATGTGATACAGCAGTCAGCGGGCATTATCCAGAACGGGACAGAGATCACGCCGGATGTGCTGGACAGTCTGCGGACAGAGCTTGAGGCGATGGAGTTAGGCCCTCTGTTCGGACTCTGGCTCCAGTCCTTCCTGATCCAGCTTACCATGATTGCCTTAAACATCGTGATTTTCGTCATCGTATATGGCCGTATGATTGAAATTTATTTACTCACAAGTTTAGCGCCTATCCCGTTTGCCACAGTCCCCAACAGGGAAACCGGACACATGGGGCAGAACTATTTCCGCTCCCTCTTTGCGGTGGGCTTTCAAGGTCTATTGATCTTGGTCTGTGTCGCCATCTATGCGGTGCTGATCCAGAGTATCGCCACCGACGGCGACCCCATCGGGGCGATCTGGGGCTGCGTGGGATATACGGTGCTGCTGTGTTTTACCTTATTCAAAACAGGCAGTCTTGCAAAATCCATCTTCGGCTGCCATTAAGAGACTTCGGGCCATGCTGACCCGAAGCGGAAAGGAGGCGGTATGCCTCGGCGTTACAAACAGGGTGCGGACGGACAGCCGCACCCGGCTTTCTATGGAAAGCTCCCCGAAGAATTTTCTAAAGCAGACACCATGCGCTTTATGGTGGAAACCGATCTGAAACTGTCCGGGTGCGTATCGGCGGACACACTGGCGGCACTCCGGGCGGAAGGCTATGACTACAAGGACGGGAACCTTGTTCCCGCCGGAAAGGAGGAAACCATGCAGGAAAAGGTTGCAAACACCACCCCGGCCGCACCGTTGAAGCTGGATGTAAGCGTGCGGGTCATCGAACCTGTGAAAAATCTGATGGGCTTTGCCAGCGTGAAATTCAATGACTGCTTTGTGGTGGAAAATCTGAAAATCGTACAGGGCAGCAAGGGTCTCTTTCTTGGGATGCCCAGCCAGCCGGACGGCAAAGGCGGCTATCGGGATATGGCCTACCCTGTCACAAAGGAGTTCCGGGAACAGCTCAATACTGCTGTTCTGCAAGCCTATGAGGCAAAGCTGGAACAGATGGCGGAGCGCGGCTCTGTGGGGCGTGCGTCCATCAGCGACCAGCTCAAAGCCGGAAAAGCGGCTGCCGAACAGGCAAAGGCAGAGCGGCCTCCGAAGGAAAAGCCCAGCCGCAGTGCAGAGCGTTGACCTCGGGCTATGCTGGCACGAAGCAGAAAGGAGGCGGGAACCATGCCACGCAAACGGACGGGCTATGACGCGGCCTGCTATTACGACGGAAAACTGCTGGGCCGCTGTACCAAAGCGGACAGCGACGCCTACACCCTGTTGATGAACGCCTGCGGCGGGGAGGCTGCCCGTGTCCTTCGGGAATATGCCTATTTTTCCCCAGAACTGAAAGCCATCTTGGAAAAGGCGGCGCTCATGCAGGCGGACCGGAGCCGGACGGGCGGAATGTTCCATGCGCCGAAAAGCTCCCCGTGGGGCGAGGTGCAGAATTGTGAAACCCTCTGTCCGGGGGTGTTTCTGGTATCTACCGCCAGCCACGGCGGAACGATGGTGGCAAACGAGGTAGCCGCCGTTCTCTCCCCGGCGGCCAAAAAATGCGGCTTCAAGGACAAGGGCTATATCTGCTATGAGGAGGACGCACAGGAAAGCGTAGTGCTCCGGGAGCTGCTGGACAAAAAGCTGTGGAAAATCCCTGACCGCATTAAGGACAAAGGACAGTTTGAAGAAAAACTCAATCAGTCCATCCGGCAGTATCACCCCGAATACTGGCGGGCAAGGCAGAGCGGACGAGAGGCCGCCGAAGCTGCCCGCAGCACAGCCCCGGCCAAAGAGGCCGCAAGATAACCTCGGGTCATGCTGGCCCGAAGCAATAAAGGAGGTGTACCAAAATGGCCTATGTACCAGTACCAAAAGACCTTTCCAAAATCAAGACAAAGCTGGCCTTCAATCTGACGAAGCGCCAGCTTGTTTGTTTTTCCAGCGCGGCGGCGGTGGGCCTCCCGGCCTACCTGTTTTCCCGTGGCAGTATCGGGAACAGCGCCGCCATGTTCCTGATGATCGGCCTCATGCTCCCGTTCTTCTTTCTGGCTATGTATGAACGGGATGGCCTTCCGCTGGAAAAAGTGCTGAAAAACATCATCCGCACCCGGTTCCTCTATCCCCGGGTGCGGCCTTACAAAACCGAAAACTTCTATGCGCTGCTTAGCGCCAGAAAGGAGGCGCAGCCGATTGCGAAACAGCAGAAGGGCCGGAAAGCCCGCAGGCAGAAAGCCTGAAAAGCAGGGCCTTACCGGCCTGTTCACGAAAGGAAAGAACATTCCCACCACCGCCCAGCAGACCCTCCCTTACCGGGAAATGTACCGGGACGGGGTGTGCCGGGTAGCGGACCGCTATTACACCAAAACCATTGAATACGAAGACATCAACTACCAGCTCGCACAGTCCGAAGATCAGGCGGCCATCTTTGACGGGTGGAGCGCCTGCCTCAACTACTTTGACAGCAGCCTTCCGTTCCAGCTTTCCTTCCTCAACCACCGGAGCCGCCCGGGCAGCCGGTACAGCGTGAACATCCCCATGCAGGACGATGATTACAACAGCGTCCGGTGTGAGTATGTGGAAATGCTGGAAAACCAGATCGCCAAAAGCAACAACGGCATAGTCCGCACAAAGCTCCTGACCTTCGGCGTGAACGTGGACGACCTTCCCACCGCCAGGGCAAGGCTGGAACGTGTAGAGGCGGACATTTGCGGGAACTTCAAAAAGCTGGGCGTCAAGTGCCGCTCCCTTTCGGGGCTGGAACGGCTGGAACTCCTTCACGGACAGCTCCACCCCGGCAGCGGCTCCCCCTTCCGGTTTTCATGGGATATGATCCCCAAAACCGGGCTTTCCACCAAAGACTTTATCGCCCCGGACAGTTTCGATTTTCGTTTCAGCCGTCTGTTCCGGGTGGGGACGACTTGGGGCGCTGCCTCCTACTTGCAGATTTTGGCCTCAGAGCTCTCGGACAAGCTGCTGGCGGAGCTTTTGGAAATGGATGCGGAAATGACCATCACTCTCCATATCCAAACCGTCGATCAGGCCGCCGCCGTAAAATCTATCAAGGCCAAAGTCTCCGACATTGACAAGATGAAGGTGGAGGAACAAAAGAAGGCAGCTCGGTCAGGGTACGACATGGACATACTTCCACCCGACCTTGTAACGTACAGCAACGACGCAAAGACCCTTCTGGAAGATTTACAGAGCAGGAATGAAAGAATGTTCCTGCTGACCTTCCTTGTGGTAAACATGGCCCCGACCCGCCGGGAGCTGGACAATGACCTGTTCACGGTGTCGGGTATCGTCCAGAAATACAACTGCACCTTGAAGCGGCTGGACTTCCAGCAGGAGGATGGTTTTCTTTCCAGCCTTCCGCTGGGCCATAACGGCATTGAGATCAAGCGCGGCATGACGACCAGCTCCACGGCCATTTTCGTTCCCTTTATGACGCAGGAGCTCCGCATGGATGGCGAAGCCGTCTATTACGGGCTCAACGCACTTTCCCATAACGTCATCATGGCAAACCGGAAAAAGCTCAAAAACCCCAACGGCCTGTTCCTCGGCGTGCCGGGCTCCGGCAAATCCTTTGCCGCAAAGCGGGAGCTTGTGAACGTGTTCCTTGCCACCCGTGACCGGATCATTGTGGTGGACCCGATGGGCGAATACTCGCCCCTTATCAAGCGGCTGGGCGGACAGGTCATCGAGATCGCCCCGGACAGCCCCCACCACATCAATCCGATGGACATTGACCTGAGCTTTGACGAGGAAAACCCGATGGCGCTGAAAGCCGACTTTATCCTGTCGCTGATGGAGCTGATCGTTGGCGGCAAGGATGGCTTGCAGCCGGTGGAGCGGACCGTCATTGACCGCTGTGTACGCCAGATGTACCGGGAACACTTGCAGGACCCGGAAACAAGCAAAATGCCGACCCTCCAAACCCTGTATGACCTGCTCTGTTCCCAGCCGGAGGGCGAGGCGGTACGGCTGGCAACTGCCCTTGAAATCTATGTGTCGGGTTCCCTTAACGTGTTCAACCATGAAACCAATGTGGACTTAAACCGCCGTCTGGTATGCCTTGACTTAAAAAAGCTGGGGGCCGGGCTTCGGACGATTGCCATGCTCATTATGCAGGACTTGGTAAACTCGCAGGTGTCCATGAATTTCCTCCGCGGTATCGCTACATGGTGCTACTTCGACGAGTTCCATGTGCTGCTCCGTGACCGGCTGACGGCAAGCTACTGTGTGGCGATCTGGAAAATGCTGCGAAAAAAAGGGTGCGTTCCCAGTGCTTTAACGCAGAACGTGAAGGATTTTCTGGCAAGCCCGGAGATCGAGAACATCTTTGAAAACTCGGACTTCCTTGTGCTGCTCTCGCAGGCACAGGGGGACCGGCAGATTTTAGCCAAACAGCTTGGGATCAGCCCCCACCAGCTTTCCTATGTGACCCATACCAATTCCGGCGAAGGGCTGCTGTTCTTCGGGAATACCACCATCCCGTTTGTTGACCGCTTCCCGCAGAATACCGAGCTGTACGCCATTATGACCACCCGCCCGGAGGACAAAAAACAGGAAATGAACCGGGCATAACGCACTTCGGGCCATGATGGCCCGAGGTTTGGAAAGGAGGGATACATCATCGGAAAGAAACCGGATAAACGGAATTTTCAAAGGCCGGGGCCGACGGAGGATACCGGGAGCAATCGCCCCGGACCGGCTGAACGGGAAGGGCCTTCCCCCGTACCATCCCGACGCCTGCGGTTTAAGGACGAGGATACCGGGCAGGACAGTCCTTCGGGCCATGATGGCCCGAAGTCCAAAAGCGGCAAGTTTCAAGAGGACAGACGGAAAAGCCGTCCCTCTGACCGCATGAGGCAGGAAGATGAAGCGGACGGGCCGCAGGATACCGGCAAGGCACAGGAGCCGGAGGGCTCCGCCGAGAAGGCCGGGAGCAAAAAGGACAAGTACCAGAAAGCACAGGCAAAAGCGGAACACGCCGGGGAAAAGCTGGGAAAGGCCCGGGAGAAACTGGACAAGACCGAAGCAAAACGGGCAGCGAAGAAGCCGCCGGGGCTTGCGAAGAAAGCTGTCCGGGGAGCCCGCACCGAAGCATGGTTTTATCTCCACAACAAAATCCACGAAGTTGAGCATGAAAATGTGGGTGTGGAAGGAGCCCATAAGTCGGAACTTGTGGCCGAGGCCGGAGCCCGGAAACTGACCCGGTATGCCAAACGGAGATACCGGGAACACCCGGCCCGGAAGGTGGCAAAGTGGGAACGGAAGGACATAAAAGCCCGGGCCAATGTGGATTTTCAAAAGATGGCCTCCGATCACCCGGAGCTTGCCAGCAATCCGCTTTCCCGTGTGCAGCAGAAATGGAAACTGAAACGCCGGTATTCCAAAGAAGCAAAGGCGGCTGCAAAACAGGGCGCAAAGGCCGCAAAGAAAACCGCTGCCGCTTCGGGAACTGCGACCCGTCGGGCGGCGCAGTTTGTGACCCGTCATCCCGTGGCGGTGCTGGTCCTGCTCCTGCTGTTGCTGCTCTGTTTTCTTGTGTCGGCGGTAAGTTCCATCTTCCCCACGCTTGGCAGCGGCCTCGCCAATGCGTTATCCGGCACCTCCTACGCCTCGGAGGATACGGACCTGCTGGGGGTGGACGAGGACTACACAGCGCTGGAAAACGAGCTGGCGCAGACGGTAGCGAACATCGAAAGCACCCATCCCGGCTATGACGAGTACCGCTATTCCGTGGACGAGATCGGCCATAACCCCTATGAGCTGGCGTCCTATCTCTCGGCAAAGTACCATGTGTATTTCCGTGAACAGGTGCAGGACGAGCTGCGGGAGATTTTCGAGGCACAGTATGAACTGACCTTGACGGAGGAAGTCGAGATACGCTACCGCACCGAAACCAGCACCGACCCGGAGACCGGGGAAACCACCACCGAGGAAGTTCCCTATGAGTATTACATTCTCAATGTGACCCTCACAAACAAGACGCTGCCCGCCGTGATCCTGCCGAGGCTTAACGAACAGCAGCGGGAAATCTACATCGTTATGCAGCAGCTCAAAGGCAACAAACCCTATCTGTGGGAAGGGATTTACAACGGCGGCGAAGATACCGGCCCCAGCTATGAGATACCCGGCGAGGCGCTGGATGACCCGGCTTTTGCGGCGCTCATGGAAGAAGCCACAAAGTACATCGGCTGGCCCTATGTGTGGGGCGGCTCCAGCCCGTCCACTTCCTTTGACTGTTCGGGCTTTGTCTGCTGGGTGTACACGGCCAGCGGCGTCCACAACCTGCCCCGTACCACGGCGCAGGGCATTTATAACCAGTGTGCTATCATTTCCCCCTCCGAGGCAAAGCCCGGCGACATTATCTTTTTCACGGGAACCTATGACAGCCCCGGCCCTGTGTCCCATGTGGGGATTTATGTGGGCGACGGGATGATGCTTCATTGTGGGTCCCCCATCCAATACGCAAACATCAATTCAAGCTACTGGCAGACACATTTCTATGCCTTCGGGCGTTTGTGAGCCAGAGGAAAGGAGTCCTTGCATGAACAAGATCGACAAGCTCGATAAGGAACTGGAAAAAGCCCGGGAGAAGGCTGCCGAATGGCAGGCCAAAATCCGGGAGCTGGAAAAGCAGAAACAGGAGGAAGAAAACAGCCAGATCGTGCAGGCGGTGCGCTCCCTCAAACTGACCCCCGCCCAGCTGATGGCTTTTCTGAACGACCCCAAAAACAGCCTTACCGCTTCGGGCCATACTGACCCGAAGCCGGAGGCACCCGGAAAGGAGGACACAGCCCATGAAGAAAACTAAATACCGCAGGCTGGCGGCGATGGCTGCCAGCCTTTTGTGTTGCCTGATCTTTACGGTCCCGGCCTACGCCCAGAGCAGCGAGCCGCAGCCCGAGGCCACTCCCGCTCCGGTGGAAACCGAAGCGGAGCCGGAAACCCAGAACCCCTTTACCCCGGACGGGACGGGAACCGTGGTGGACAACGCCACCGACGAGGACGGTAAAGAGTTCTACACCATCACCACAGCAGACGAGAGCGTGTTTTATCTGGTGATCGACAAACAGAAAACCAGCGAGAACGTCTATTTCCTCAATACCGTTACCACAGACGACCTTCTGCCTCTTGCTGAACAGGGTAAGGAACCGCCCAAAGAAGTGACCCCGGAGCCAGAGCCAAAGCCCACCGAACCGGTGGAGGAAGTACCGGAACCCGAGCCGGAGAAAAAGGACAGCCCCCTTCTCTCTCTGCTCCTGATCGGTGCGGTGGTGCTGTCCGGCGGTGGGATTGGTTACTATTTCAAGATTTACAAGCCGAAGCATGAGGCCCCGGATTTGGAGGATGATTACTGCGAATATGAGGACGGGGAGCTGGAGGAGATCGCAGAGGAACCCGATGACGAAGATACCCCGCCGTGGGAGAAAGATACGGAGGAATGAGAATGAATTTTACAAGCAGCCCTTTTGAACGAATGATGAAGGAAGTACCGCACCCCGGCTGGGACAATGACAACCCTTGTAAGGGATGCCGTTACTACAAGGAGTGCAAAGGAAAGAAAAAACAGTGCCGGAAGAAGTTCCGGGCGCTGATCGTGGAGTCCCGCCCTTCGGGCCATCGTGGCCCGAAGTCTTAAATGGACGCCCGGGAGCTGACCCGTGACGAGAAGAAGAAAATCCGTTCTCTGGTCACGGGGATGTGCGCCAACTATGACCGGGAAAGCGGCCTGTGCCTTCCTCTTGACTGTGCCTGTTATATGCTGCACAAGTGCTGGACAGGGGCGTACTGCCGTTATTTCCGTGAGGCTGTCCTGCCTCTTAACCCGGAGCTTCAAGCGTCGTTGACAACGGAAGGCATCTCCCCGGAGCTGCGGGCCTGTGCGGTCTGCGGAAAGGCGTTTTTGCCCGAGGGGCGTCAAGCCTACTGTTCCGACGCCTGCAAGGCCGAAGGGAACCGCCGAAAAAGCCGGGAACGCATGAGGAAAATGCGGGAGAAAAGGCCGGGCGGCTGTTACGATTTGTCGCCTCCAAAGGCTTGACATTCCGGGCTTTTTGGAGGGTGTTTCCGGGGTGGGAATATCTTATTACATTCCTCCCCGGTCTGCCCTCTTATTTCGTAACATCCAGCACTTCGGGTCATGTTGACCCGAGGCACAGAAAGGAGGGATCTCTTGGAGACAGTACAAGGATATGTGATTTTGAAAGCTGCCACCTTTGAAACCGGACACGGCTTTGCGCTGGGGCATAATCCGGGAGCGCCGAGCCCCTTTGTGACCTGGCAGTTTACCGAGGGGGAAAACGGCCATCGGGATTACTACTGGGGCCGCTATGGAACCAGTCAGGCGTGGGCGCAGAGGGACTTTGACCGCCGGGTGGACGACTATCAGCAGTTTTACCATGCGGCGGTCAAGCATACCGAGCTCGGACCGGAGGGCGTTTACCGCTATTATTCCACCCAGCGGCCCGTGGACATAGGAACTTACCCGAAGCCGCCGGATAACCAGCCTCTTTCCATCGTCAACTACGATGACGACAGGCGGCGTCCTGTGGCAGACGGCAGGCTGATGGCATGGGGCGAACTGACCTACGCAAAGCCGCTGACCGAAAAGCAGATGGGGGATTATGAACTGAAACCAGCACCGGGCAATCCTGACCGGGTGCGCCCATCCATTACCGCCCGGCTCAAAGAAGGAACCAGAGGGCAGGAACCCCAAAAGGAGCCCGGCCAGAAGCGGAGCCATAAAAACCATGAGGAACGATAAAGGAGGATCGCCATGCACGAAAAAGACAACTATCTGAAAACCGCCGAGCTCTCCACGGAGCAGAACTGCAACATGATCGACGGCGTACCCAACAATACGCCCATCCCACCCACGCCCCCGGAGCTGGACGCAAAGCCGCTGGACAAGGTAAAGGAGCCCAAAGAGCGCCGGAAAGGCCGGGAGCTGGAACGCTGATGGAGAACCGCAAGCGGAATGTCCATCTGCACGTCATGGTAACGCCGGACGAGCTGGCAGCCATCCATGAACGGATGGCTGAGGTGGGCATTTCCAACGCCGGGGCTTATGTACGGAAAATGGCTCTGAATGGGTATATCCTGCACATCGACCTTGCGCCCGTAAAAGAGCTGATCTCTCTGCAACGGCGCTGTTCCAACAATCTCAATCAGGTCGCCGTACACGCACATACCTATGGCGTGTACCCGGAGGAAATCGACGGATTGAAGCGGGACTATGAAAAGCTGTGGGGCGAGGTGTCAAAGGTGCTGCGGGAGCTCTCCGAGCTGGTGGCAAAGTAAGACGAGGGCGGCAGGCTTCCGTTGCGGGGCTTGCCGCCCTGCTCTTTTTTTACCACTTCGGGCCAGTATGACCCGAAGGTTTGGGACAGGATTTACTAATCTTTCGCAACATTTATGTCCCCGGGCGGGCATGATAAAATAGAGGTAGGAAGGATAGATAAAGGAGGTTTTGAAGATGAAGATACTGCTGAAAATATTGGTTGC
>NZ_CAXTKW010000012.1:0-131371 GCF_964245105.1 Candidatus Dorea massiliensis AP6
ATTGTTCGAGAAAGAGAACTATAATGTACTCTGTGGAGGTGCGAAATGGACTATATGACATTGAAAGAGGCCGCCGAAAAGTGGGGCGTGACACCTCGTAGGGTAAATTATTATTGTGCTGGTGGGCGTATCCCCGGTGCTGTGAAAATGGCCGGTGTTTGGCTGCTCCCTAAAACCGCGGAGAAGCCGCTTGATGGCCGGACAAAACAAGGAAAGGAGCAAAAGCATGAGTAATATATTACTTCTTGAAGATGATTTGAGCCTGATTAACGGGCTTTCTTTTGCGTTCAAAAAACAAGGATTTGAATTAGTTGTTGCCAGAACCCTCAAAGAAGCAGATAGTTTGTGGATGGATGGAAAATATGATTTGCTGGTGCTTGATGTATCCCTGCCGGATGGCACCGGATTTGAATTTTGCAAAAAGGTGCGGCAAGTTTCCAAAGTCCCCATCATTTTTTTGACGGCGGCAGATGAAGAAATGAACATTATCATGGGTTTGGACATTGGTGGAGATGATTATATTACAAAACCGTTTAAGCTGGGAGTGTTAGTATCCAGAGTAAATGCACTGCTTCGTCGGGCAAAAGATTTCAGCTCCGCAGATACACAACTGGAATCCAACGGAATGAAAGTGCTTTTGCTGCAAGGGCAGGCGTTTAAGAATGGAAAGCTATTGGATTTGACTGCCGCAGAATATAAGTTGCTGTGTCTATTTATGAGAAACCCGAACATGGTACTTACCAAAGAACAGATTTTAGATAAGCTATGGGATTGCGATGGGAATTATATTGACAGCAGTACCCTTACCGTATATATGAGGCGGCTGCGTATAAAGATCGAGGATAATCCGAGTGAACCGCAAATGCTCCTGACAGTTCGGGGAATGGGATACAAATGGAATGTGATTGGGTGAGGTGGCCTATGAAAATATTTGCAAACAAAGAAATCAAAAAATTGTTTCTTGCAGTATCCGTTATTTGGGTGGCCTCCCTTCTGTTGACACAAGGGTTCTTATGGTTGTGCTATCAGCGGTTTTCTTTGTTCCTATTGCTTGTTTTCGTATTGGCAGGAGGAGCGATATTGGCGGTGGGTTGTTCTTATTTCAAAAAGCAAAATCAAGTCATGGAACAGGCGGTATCACAGCTTCAAGCGTATCTTGACGGCAATCACAATGCCCGTATTGAATGTGATGAGGAAGGCGAGCTATATCGGTTGTTTCATACTGTCAATTCTATGGCCGCTGTCTTAAATGCTCACGCAGATAACGAACTCCGGGAAAAGGAATTTTTGAAAAATACAATCTCTGATATTTCCCACCAACTGAAAACACCGCTGGCTGCTTTGAATATTTATAATGGTCTGCTTCAAGACGGGGATATGGAATTGAGTGCGGTAAAGGAATTTGCTGATTTATCCGAACAGGAACTTGACCGCATTGAAACGCTGGTGCAAAACTTGCTCAAGATTACAAAACTGGATGCCGGTGCCATCGTGCTGGAAAAAACCACAGAGAATGTGGCGGATATGATGCGGGATATTGAACTGCATTTTGCATATAGAGCCAGACAGGAAAAGAAGAAAATCATTCTGTCTGGCTCAGATCATCTTTCTCTTTTCTGTGATCGTGATTGGTTGTCTGAGGCAATCGACAATATTGTGAAAAATGCGTTTGACCATACGGAAAATGGTGATGTCATTGGCATTACATGGAGGGCGTTGCCATCAGGTATTCAAATTGTGGTAAAGGACAATGGATGTGGCATCCACCCGGAAGATATACACCATATTTTCAAGCGTTTTTATCGCAGCCGTTTTTCAAAAGATACACAGGGTATTGGTCTCGGCCTTCCGCTTGCGAAAGCAGTCATTGAAGCACATGGAGGAGCAATCGAGGTAGACAGTGAATTGGGCAGAGGGACAAGTTTCACGATAAATTTTCTGATTCCTACAAAATTGTAGGATGATTGTAGGGTTACAGTAATATTTCAGTGCTATTCTTTCAATCGTAGACAGGAAATGAAGCTTACCTGTCTACATCGCAAGAACATAAGAAAGAGGTGTTTGCACTATGAATTTATTAGAGGTCAAGAATATTTGTAAGACCTATGGCAGCGGTGAAACTGCTGTAAAAGCGCTTAGGAATGTTAGCTTTTCTGTTCCTAAGGGAGAATATGTGGCAATCGTCGGAGAATCTGGTTCGGGCAAAAGCACACTGCTGAATATGGTTGGTGCTTTGGATGTGCCAACTTCGGGCAAGGTGTTGATTGATGGCAAGGACATTTTTTCCATGAATGACCGAAAACTGACGGTATTTCGACGCAGGAATATCGGCTTTATCTTTCAGGCGTTTAACCTTATCCCGGAGTTGACGGTGGAACAAAATATTATTTTTCCGCTGTTGCTGGATTATCAAAAGCCGGATAAGAGATATTTGGAGGAACTGCTGACGGTTTTGAATTTGAAAGATCGTCGTAATCATTTACCCAGTCAGCTTTCCGGCGGTCAACAGCAGAGAGTGGCGATTGGCCGCGCATTGATTACCCGTCCTTCTCTGATTCTGGCAGACGAGCCAACAGGAAATTTGGACTCACAAAACAGCAGTGAGGTCATAGCATTGCTCAAAGAAACATCGAAAAAATACGAGCAGACCATCATTATGATTACCCACAACCGCAGTATTGCGCAAACGGCAGACCGGGTATTACAGGTATCGGATGGCACTTTGACTGATTTTGGGAGGTGCCGTGAATGAAAAGCTATCTTAGTCTCATTCCCATCTCCGCTAAAGTTCACCGCCGACAAAATCGTATGACGCTGCTTTGCATTGTATTTGCTGTGTTTATGGTAACAGCAGTATTCAGTATGGCAGAAATGGGTTTTCGGATGGAACAGGCTCGATTGGTTGGTAAGCATGGAAGTTTCTCTATTGGAGACTTGCTCGGCAGTTCAATGGGGCAAACCCTTCTTTCTGTCGCGGTTGTTCTGTTCCTGTTGATTTTGGTTGCAGGCGTTTTGATGATTTCCAGCAGTATGAACAGCAGCGTTGCCCAGAGAACCAAATTTTTTGGAATGATGCGTTGCATTGGTATGAGTAAGCAGCAGATTATTCGGTTTGTTCGTCTGGAGGCATTGAACTGGTGCAAAACGGCTGTACCCATCGGTCTTATTTTAGGGGTTGTTACAACATGGGGGCTGTGTGCGGTACTGCGCTTTGTAGTCAGAGAAGAATTTTCTGATATTCCCCTCTTTGGTATCAGTATTTTTGGCATTGCCTGCGGTATCTTTGTTGGACTGATTACTGTACTGATCGCCGCAAATGCTCCGGCGAAACATGCCGCGAAGGTATCTCCTATCACAGCGGTGTCTGGAAATGCAGACCACGGAAAAACAATGCGTCATTGCCAGTATACAGGATTCGGAAAGATTGAAGCCCTTCTCGGTATCGGCCATGCGGTCTCCGGGAAGAAAAATTTATTCCTGATGACAGGTTCTTTTGCACTTAGCATCATCTTATTTTTGAGCTTTTCCGTTATGATCAATTTTGTGGATTATTTGATACCTCAGTCAGCTGCCACATCAGATATTGATATTGCAAGTACTGACGGTAATGCGATTCCTCGGGAACTGCTTACATCCATCCGTGAAATGGATGGAGTGAGAGAGGTTTACGGGCGGCGTAGTGCGTTTGATGTTCCTGCCAGATTAAATGGCGATACCGGATTTTCCGGTACAATCGACCTGATTTCTTATGATGATTTTGATTTGCAATGTCTGAAAAAAGATGGTGCTTTGAAAAGAGGGAGTGATTTGTCCAAAGTTTATGGAGACAGTCACTTTGTTTTGGCAACATCCGATCAGGACAGTACATGGAAAATCGGCGACACCGTTCAAATTGGGGATGAAACCCTTACCATAGCAGGATTGTTAAAAAATGACCCCTTTAGCGAGGATGGATTGACAAACGGAAAACTCACATTGATTACCTCCGGAGAAACATTTATCCGTTTAACAGGGAATGATGATTATTCTCTTGTGCTGATACAGACAGCGGGGAATGTTACGGATGAAAATGTTCAGGCAATCCAAAATTCCGTAGATAAAACATATAGTTTTCGTGATAAACGCGACGAGCGTACTACGGGAACTTATATGGCTTTTGTTTTCTGTGTTTATGCGTTTTTGGCAATTATTGCACTGGTAACAGTAATGAATATCATCAACAGTATTTCCATGAGTGTGTCTGCCAGAATGAAGCAATACGGGGCTATGCGTGCAGTAGGAATGGATGGACGGCAAATGACAAAAATGATTGCTTGCGAAGCATTCACTTATGCTGTTTTGGGGTGCGTTGTTGGCTGTGCTGTTGGCTTGCCGCTTAGCAAGCTGCTGTATGATTTCCTTATTGCAGGACATTTTCCATCTGCGGTATGGCAGTTTCCAATTACCTCTTTGGGCGTCATTCTTTTGTTTGTCTCGATTGCGGCAATCGCGGCTGTGTATACTCCGGCAAAACGGATTCGTAATATGTCGATAACTGCAACCATCAATGAATTATAGTTTCATATGTTAATCTGCCGCACGACGGCAAAAGAAAAAAAGCCGTCGTAAAGCAGACACATTTCCACGCGCCTATGAAGCGGCGGCTTTGATTTTCAGAGCCGCCGTTTCTTTTCGTCTACCCTAAACCAACGACGACCTAACACCGTGTAAATCTACGGCGGCATATAGGAGGATTGCCGCCGTGTCTATTTTTGTCTTTTTTCACAGTACCCATGATCTGCACCAGTTAAAAAAAGCCTGTTCCCAGCAGCGGAGCAATGCGGTCAGAAGTATGCACTATACCATGTAACTAAACAGCAAAATATACTCTATTACGCTCGTATGGCTTTATGCCGTCCGGGCGTTTTTTCATACCTGTGGGGCCGTAACATCGGCCCAGCATGGCCCGAACCCTGGCCCCAGTGCCGTTCTCCACCGCCCCATTCAGATTTACCAAAAAAATCTGAATGGAGGAAAGGCAGATGGAAGTTACCATCAATTATAACGGACAAGCTGTGGCCGTGGAGGTTACGCTGGAAGTCTATGAATTTCTTGACCGGGCCGATCATAAAACGGAGAACCTGTTCCATGAACAGCGGCGGCATTGGGATGGCCGGGAGTTTGACGAGTACATCATTACCACCGAGGGTGTAGGAGCCTACGGCGAAACGCCGGAAGAATACCTTTGCCGTAAGGAAACACTGCATGAGCTGATGGCTGTTCTGGACACCTGTACCGAGGCCCAGCGCCGCCGGTTCCTGCTCTATGCGCTTGACGGGCTGAGCCTTGCAGAGATCGGTGTGCTGTGCGGCTGCTCCAAAGTGGCTGTGTATCAAAGTGTGGAGGCGGTCAGAAAAAAATTTATAAATTTCTTTGAGAACAGGCTTAACGAATGACCTGTTTTCTGGCTACCAAGTGAAAGGGATCATTTCCCTTATCTCAGCGAGGGGCGGACAGCGGACGAGCTGCCCGCCTCTCCAATTTTCAGGAGGTAAGCCTATGAAAACAATCAATCTACGGTGGATGTATCCCCACTACCGGCATGACGAGTTTGTGGATGTTACGGACGAGGTATGGGCAGCGATGTATCAGGCCCAGCGGGAGATGGAGAACTATGAGCGTCGGAAAGTCTACCACCGCGCCTACTACTCTCTGGACGCATACAGCTGGCTGGAAAATTACGCACTGGAACACAGCAGATCGCCGGAAGATATTTTGCTGGAACGAGAAGAAATGACCACCCGCCTATACCTGATTGCAGCTCTGCCGGTGGCTCTGGCTCATGCCACTCCGACACAGGCCCGCCGTGTTCACGCCTACTACATTGCTGGTATCAAGCAGCCGGAAATCTCTCGGATAGAGGGCATCCACAGCAGCAAGGTCAGCGTTGCCATCCGCCGGGGTCTGCGGAATATGCGCCGCTGCTATGATGACCTTTTTCAAACAGAGTGAGGGCGTGCCTATGCAGACCATCAATCTCAAACAATATTATCCATTTTGCAAAGAGGACATTTTTGTGGAGGTGTCCGATGAGATCGTCGAAGCGTTTCTTCTGGATAAGAGAGCCGAGGCCGCCAGAGATCGCAAGATGTTCCGGTATAAGGCGTTTTATTCCCTCGATTGTAACGATGGAATCGAAAATGCCGCCATCGGCTGGGCGCAGCCATCGCCGGAGGATCATCTGATAGAAAAAGAAGAATTAGCCGAATACGAAGAACTGATACGGCGATTGTACGAAGCCATTTCCTCCCTGCCGCCTATGCAGGCTCGCCGTGTCTACGCCCGCTATATGCTGGGTATGAAAGTGAAAGATATTGCCGCAATGGAGGGTATCACACCATCACAGGCGGGAAAATCCATCCATGCCGCACTGCGGAGGCTGCGCCGGTACTTTGCGCGTCAGAAATGGACGGTCAATCTATGAGCGTTTTCAAAGAAAAGAGGTGCATGACATGAACGAAAAAATTACAGCCCACCCCCAAAAAGAAGAACGGGAGGAAGTCCTGAAGGAGATCCGACAGCTTGAAAACCGCAAGAAGATTTTGGAGAACAAGCAGCGGAACGAAGAACGCAGGGTTCGCACCCGCCGCCTGATTGAGCGCGGAGCCATTTTGGAGGGTATTTTTCCGCTGGCTTCCAACCTTTCCGGCGTAGAGGTCAAAGCGTTCCTGATTGCCCTGTCCCATCTTCCGGGGGCTGCGGAATTGACTGCAAACGTGTCAAAATCCGGGGATACGCCATAAGTCCCTTGTTTACAAGGGCGCACTTATACACCGTTGCCGGTGCTGTGCGCCCTGCCGGGAGCGTTGCGTACTTCGTCCGCGATGGGAAGCTACGCTCCCCAAACCCCTTGTGCGCTCTGCGCAGCCAGACACCCGCTTTGCGTTTGTCCGGCTCCACGGAGCCTGTTATCCCCTCACTGAAAGGAGGTGTTCCCCATAGATTTCTGTCATATCCCCGTCAGTATCATCAAGCGCAGCGCAGGCCGTTCTGCCGTTGCCGCAGCTGCTTACCGCAGCGGAACCAAGCTGACAAATGAATGGGATGGAATGACCCACGACTACACCCGGAAAGGCGGCATTGTCCATGCGGAGATCATGCTGCCTGCCCACGCCCCGCCAGAGTTTGCAGACCGCTCCACCCTCTGGAACAGCGTGGAGCAAATCGAGAACGCAAGGGACAGCCAGCTTGCCCGCGAGATCGAAGCAGCCCTGCCCCGTGAACTGTCCGGTGAACAGCAGCTTGCCCTTGTGCGCGCCTATGTGAAGGACAACTTTGTAGACAAAGGAATGTGCGCCGACTTTGCTATCCATGACAAGGGAACCGGCAACCCGCATGTCCATATCATGCTGACGCTCCGGCCTCTGAAAGAAAATGGGCAGTGGGGCGCAAAGTGCCGTAAGGCATACGATCTGGACGAGAATGGACAGCGTATCCCGGATGGGAAAGGCGGCTGGAAAAATCACAGAGAGGATACAACCGATTGGAACGATAAAGGAAATGTGGAGATTTGGCGGGTAGCGTGGGCGGCCTACACCAATCGAGCGCTGGAATCTGCCGGCAGACCGGAACGCATTGACCATCGCAGCTACAAGCGGCAGGGCATTGATAAAATTCCCTCTGTCCATCTGGGGCCAGCCGCCAGCCAAATGGAAAAGCGCGGCATCCGCACCAACAAGGGCGAAGTAAACCGGCAGATCGCCGCCGACAACAAGCTGCTGAAAGAAATCAAAGCCCGCATTACCCGTCTTTATCGCTGGTCGAAAGCCGAAACGGAAAAACCACAAACACAGCAAAGCAGCTTGACAGCTTTGTGGGAGGCCCAGCAGCAGTTGAACGCTCCCCGCACCCGCACCGGAAAAATCCGGGCCTTGCAGGAAAGCGCTGCGCTGTTCAGCTTTTTGCAGGCAAACGGCATCCAGTCTATGCAGCAGCTTCATGAAAAAATCGCTGATATGAACAGCCGTTACTATGACCTGCGCGGAAAGATCGTCAAGGCCGAGCGCCGGATCACTACCCTTACCGAGCGCGGGGAGATGTGGGAACAGTACAACCAGTACAAGTCCATCCACAAGCAGCTTGCCAAAGTAAAGCCAGAAAAACGGGAACAGTTTGAACAGCGCCACAGCCGGGAACTGATTCTGTATGACGCAGCGGCCCGGTATCTGAAAGAATTGAAAGACAGCGACGAGGCAATCACCCCAAAGGCATGGCAGCTGGAAATTAACCAGCTGGCCGCTGGAAAGCAGACGGACACGCTTGCCATGAAAGCCATGCGGGAGGATTTGAAAGCAGTGGAACGGCTCCGCAAAACCGCCGAGCAGCTGTCCAGACAGGAACGGGACAAGTCTCACGACCGGGAGCCGGAGCGGTAAGGGCTACCGCGTTTTGGCGTACCCCTTTTAGGTGCGTCGCGTTTCACGACACCCTTTTGCGCACAGAAAAACCGCCGTACAGGTTTCCCCATACGGCGGCAGTCGGTTTATTTGCCGAACAAGTCGCTGTGTGTGCCGGTGCGGGCCAGCGTCAGCACCAGAACATCATCTTCTATGCGGTAGACAAGCAGCCAGTCCGGGAGAATGTGACATTCCCGATGGCCTGCCCAATCGCCGGACAGGTCATGGTCACGGTTCTTATCCGGCAGCGGTTCGCCCATCGCCAGCAACGCTACGACCTGCTCCAGCAGTTCGATCTTCAAGCCACGCTTGATGGCTCGTTTGTAGTCTTTTTTGAAACTGGTCGTGTACTTGACGGTATATTTGGTTTCTTTCATCTTTTCAGGTCAGCAAACAACTCGTCAAGGTCATTGTAGCCCTTTACAGACGGGTCTTTTGCAATCCTTTCCGCTTCCAGCATGGCAGCAACCGTTTCTTTGTTCGGCTGTTCCAGCCTTACTTCAAAGGGAATGCCGCCTTCACGAAGCGACTGGCGCACAAAGATGTTAAACGCCGTAGTCAGGTTCATGCCAAGTTCAGTAAACAGTGCGTCCGCCTGCGCTTTCAAATCTGCGTCCATGCGGATACTGATGTTTGTGGTATTTCCAGCCATACGATCAACCCCTTTCTGCTGGCAATTATAGTATATGCCATTTGCACGAAGAAAACAATACTTTGCACGAATATTTAATAATAAATTCATTTAAGGAGGTTACCGACTTTATGAAAGAAACCATTTATGAAGAACAATAAGTCTGAACCTATCCCCGTCATGGATTACCGCCAGTACCGCAGAGTGCGGAGGCTGGTGCATGAGTGCTGTAACTACATCGACGGAAACTGTATCGCCCTGGACGATGGGGAGGAATGTGTCTGTGTCCAGTCTATTTCCTACTCCCTGTTGTGCAGGTGGTTTCGGGCGGCGGTATTGCCGCAGGATAAGGAACTGGAAACGGTGCTGTTCCACCGGCTGAATGCTAAGAAATGCTCCGTATGTAAGGCACTGTTTACCCCCGGTTCCAACCGAGCCAAATACTGCCCGGAATGTGCCGCACGCATGAAGCGGATCAACGCCGCAAAGCGCAAGCGGAAACAACGGGAGAAATGTCACGCTTTAGGGGCTGAAAAACCCTTGTAAATCAAGGCTTTTTTCGGGGGTGTCAAAGGCAGTCTGATAGATTTATCCTCTGCCCCCTAAAATAGCCTTAAAATGCGTACAGAATCCCAAGAGAAACCCCAAGGAGGAACCCTATGTCAGACAACCGAAAATATTATTACCTGAAACTCAAAGAAAACTATTTTGACGATGATTCCATCGTGCTGCTGGAAAGTATGCAGGACGGTGTGCTGTATTCCAACATTCTGCTCAAGCTGTATCTGAAATCGCTGAAACATGGCGGGCGGCTCCAGCTTGACGAGGACATCCCCTACACGGCGCAAATGATCGCCACCATCACCCGCCAGCAGATCGGCACTGTGGAGAGGGCCTTGCAAATCTTCCTGAAGCTGGGCCTTGTGGAAGTGCTGGACAGCGGTACCTTCTACATGAGCAACATCGAACTTTTAATCGGCCAGTCCTCTACCGAGGCTGAGCGAAAGCGGGCGGCGAGGCTCCAAAATAAGGCTCTTTCCGCGCCCCGGACAAACGGCGGACATTTGTCCGACATTCGTCCACCAGAGATAGAGATAGAGTTAGAGAAAGAGATAGAGATAAAGATAAAGAGAGAGATAGAGAAGGGACGCTCCGCCCGCGCCTATGGCCGTTACCAGAATGTTTTCCTGACGGACGAGGAAATGGCAGACTTGCAGGCCAGCTTTCCCACTGTATGGGGCCAGTACATCGAAAAACTGTCCGAGTACATGGCTTCTACCGGCAAGCGTTATCAGAGCCATGCAGCGACCATCCGGCGCTGGGCCGGTGAGGACGCCAAGAAAGCAGCCCCGCCCTCTCGTAACCGGGATTACAGCGTAAAGGAGGATGAAACCGTATGATTGAGATTACCGCAGAAATCCGGGCGCTGATCGACAAGGCAGCCGCCGGTGTGGAACTGGCTGGGGACGAGTACATAGACCCGGCAGACGGTCTCATCCACTGTAAGAAATGCGGCGGCCAGAGGCAGACTGTTGTGCCATGCTTCGGGAAATCCGGCTACTTTATGCCGCGCTGCATCTGCCAGTGCCAGCGGGAGGCTGAGGAGCAGCGCAAGGCTGCTGAAGAACGGCAGCGCCGCATGGAGCGTATCAAACGCCGAAAGGCACAGGGTTTGCAAGACCGTTATCTGTACGACTACACCTTTGCCAACGACAACGGCCAAAATCCTCTGATGGACAAGGCCCGCGCCTATGTGGAGAACTGGAAGGAGGCATATAAAAACAACACCGGCCTGCTGTTGTTCGGGGATGTGGGAACCGGCAAGTCTTTTTTCGCCGGATGTATTGCCAATGCTTTGCTTGACCGGGATGTGCCGGTGCTGATGACGAACTTTCCCACCATTCTGAACCGCCTGACCGGGATGTTCTCTGAGGACAGGTCAGAGTTTATTGCCAGCTTTGATGAATATGACCTGCTTATCATTGACGATCTGGGTGTAGAGCGCAGTACAGAATATGCTATGGAGCAGATGTTTTTCGTCATCGACAGCCGCTATCGCAGCCGCAGACCCATGATTATCACAACAAACTTGAAACTGTCCGAGTTGAAAAACCCGCCTGATCTGGCTCACGCCCGTATCTATGACCGTATTCTGGAACGGTGTGCGCCGATTCTCTTTGACGGGAAGAATTTCCGGGAAGAAAATGCCGGTGCTACCCGACAGGCAGCAAAAGACATTGTAAACAGTAAGCACGATTGATTTTTTACCGGGCGGCACAGACCCGTTCGGAGAAAGGAGCGCCATGAACAAAGAACCCTGTACTATGCAGGTGTCAGACGCCGCTACTGCGTCCAGAGCGCCGGAAAACACGCCGGCGATGGTAAAGAAAATCGGAAAGACAACCTACAAGGTTCATGTCCATTTCAGCAATACCAGCACAGAAACCATGAGCGATAAAATCAAGCGTATGCTCAAAAATGAAATTCAGCAAATGTGACAGACTGATAAACGAAGCCGCCTTGTGCTAAACTGATGATGGTACGCACCAAAATTTTTGTCAAGGAGGACACGAAAATGCTTTACACAGAAAAAGAGAAGCATGAAATTGAACGAGTAAAGGAGGTCTTTGCGGAACATCTGCGGCAAAGCCCTGATTTTGAACTGCTCTGGTCGGACAAGGTAGGCTATGTCTGGCTGACGATTGGCGTCAATCCAGTCTATGTGGATACCGGTATCAGAATCGAATCAGCCGCCGATCTTTGCAGCAGGTGTTTGGATGATGTTGCTACGGATGTTTTGTATATGACGGGCAACGATCATGCACTGGAAGCAGCCGATCCGCTGGAATTGGCCGAAATCAAGCGGCGCTGGGAGCCATATATCAACCAACTGCCAGACTATGCGTATCTCTGCAAAGACCTGCTGAACAGAAAAATGTAATCTATCAAACGAGGTGTCAGGAGCCATACGGTGCTTCTGGCACCTTTTTTGTAGATTTTTTGTGAATTTGATTAAAAAGTCCTTGACAATTTGTCTCTGGGGAGACAGGATGAAATTTCTGGTGGAGCAGGTGGAACGCGTCACAGGGCTTCGGAATTTCGGAATATATATGAATCAGCTGTTTACCATAGATGCGTTATTTTTAAATGAAGATCGGCACACGCACAATATGGCAGTTTTAATGGACGGAGAGGGCCGGTTTTCCCTTTGCCCGGTTTTTGACAATGGCGGCGCGTTGTTGTCTGATATGTCAATGGACTATCCGATGTCAGAAGATCCGGTAGTGTTGATGAGGGAAGTAAAAGCAAAAACAATCAGTACAGATTTTGATGAACAGCTGGATGTATCGGAAAGGCTTTACGGTCGAAATCTCAGATTCCATTTTACAAAAAAACAGGGAGCGGAATTGCTGAAAAAAGCAGTAGGGTATGAAGAAGAGATTCGTAACCGTGTAGCATCGATCTTATATCTGCAGATGGATAAATATCGCTATTTATGGAAATAAAGAAGAAAAACTTATGGACGAGCGCTTAAAACAACAGCAACGGAGGCAGAGACTGGAGAGAACACGGCGTGTCGGCAAAGCAGGTCTATGGCAGACAGCAAAAGACCAGACAGGGCTCGGAGAAGCTCTATCAGGTGACGGATCAGATCCTGAAAGAGCATATCCGGAAGGGCAATCTGAAAGAATAGAAGTTAAGAAGAAAATGTAGTGAAACTTGCGGAACCCGGGTAAGCGTGATAAACTGGTAAAAACGATACAAGGTGAGATAGAAAATGAATGTAATGTCCATCAATACGTTAATTGAATAACTGCCCGCCGCATTCTCGTTACTTTAGTGATGAGTTAGGCGGGCAAATTTTTTGCTAAGTTATCGAACTGGTGTTTACTCCCTGGCTAACATATGGTATAATCGAAACATGGAAAAAAATATATTTACTATCGAAGAAAACACACTTTCATATGGTAGAGGCTATGTGTACTCATTGCAGTATCATCTTATCTGGTGTACAAAATACCGGAAAAAGGTTCAATTGTAAGCCGCAGTTTTTTATTTCCGACATGATCAAGATTATGAAAGGAAATCTGGCAAGGCAGCTGTTCCTGTCCCATCCGGAATTAAAGAAGCAGCTGTGGGGCGGTCATTTATGGAACCCCTCCTACTGTGCGGTGACGGTCAGTGACCGGAGCCGGGAGCAGATTTTAACCTATATCGAAGGCCAGAAAGAAAAAGAGAAAACGAAGAGTTCCTAAAACGGAGAATGAGGTCTTGTATGCAGGTGACATCCAGCTATGGTGTAGAAATCAGAAAACAGAATATTCCCATCCGCCATACGCTGCGTATCTACCGCTCTGCAGTCAGTTATCTGATTCAGGTGTATACGGAAGCCTGGGGTGAACTTTCCGAAATTTCGAATGCAAAGAAACGGTTTAATGAGGCAGAGCATCTGGTTCACGGGACAAAGAAGAACCAGGCCCGGTACGATTTTGACCTGCATTTTCCAAAACTTCCGTCCTATCTGAGGCGTTCTGCGATTCAGCATGCACTGGGAAGTGTAGCTTCCTATGAGACGCGGCGGGAATTGTGGAAGAACGGAAAGCTGACCGGGAAACCGAAGCTTACACAGGAAAACCATGCCATGCCCGTATTTTACCGGGAAGTGATGTACAGAGAAGCAGGGGAGACAGAGGATGCAGCGTATCTGAAGTTGTATGATGGCCATGATTGGAAATGGTTCCGGGTCAGACTGTTACATACGGATATGGAATACCTTAGAAAGCATTGGACAGGAAAAAAAGCGTCTGCCCCCACTCTGGAGAAACGGCATCACAAATATTTTCTGCGGTTTTCTTATACAGAAGAGAAAAACCTGTCTAAAACGGTTGTAAAAGCTCAGACTATCTGCAGTGTGGATCTGGGAATCAATACGGATGCGGTCTGTACGATCATGCGGGCAGACGGAACTGTTCTGGGGCGAAGGTTTATAAGCTTCCCCAGTGATAAAGACCGGCTGTACCGGGTGCTTGGCAGAATCCGCAGATTCCAGAGACAGCATGGAGCCGGGCAGATTCATAGCCGCTGGGCATACGCAAAGCGGCTGAATATGGAATTGTCCCGGAAAGTATCCGGTGCCATTACGGCCTATGCCCGGGAATATCAGGCAGATGTGATTGTCTTTGAGTATCTGGAAATGCAGGGAAAGAAGACAGGGAGCAGGAAGCAAAGGCTTCATATGTGGAGAAAACGGGATATCCAGAAGCTGTGTGAACACCAGGCTCATAGGAGCGGAATCCGTGTATCCAGAGTCAGCGCCCGCAATACCAGCAGGCTGGCTTATGACGGAAGCGGGATAGTGGCACGAAACCAGGAGAACCACAGCCTGTGTACCTTTACAACAGGAAAACAATACAACTGCGACCTGTCAGCAGCCTATAATATCGGAGCGAGATATTTTATACGGGAGCTTATGAAACCCTTGCCGGAGACGGAAAGGTCTTCACTGGAGGCAAAAGTACCTGCAGTGAAGCGTAGAACTTCATGCGTTTATGCAGACCTGCGGCTGCTCAGCCAGAAACTGGGAAGCCGTTATACAGCATAGATACAGGCAGATATACAGCGGACTACCTGAGATGTGGAAACTGGTCGAAACCGGCCGGGGATATGTGCGTAACCGTACAGCTTCTAAGTCACAGGCGTATCCGCCGATATAGAGTCTTGCCGCTTAAAGCGGCTGAGAAGCACGTGACTTTAGTCATGTGAGGTTCACATGATATGCTCCCTTCTAGGTAGACAAGTGAAATAATAAAAACTTGTCACTTAGGAGGGAGCATATTTTATGTCTAAAAGAAAAGTATCTGTTGAGGACTGCCCGAAAATAAAAAATTACAGCACCTGCATACCGCCGTACTTGCGAATCATCAGTACATCACAGGCGCCTTCGCCGAACACTCCGTCCAGGGCAGCCTTGTACTCGGCCACGGCCTCATTCTTCACGAAGGCCTGGATCGTTCCTGCGAAGCCGCCGCCATGGACACGGCTGACGCCGTTTGCGCCCAGAATGGCATCACTAACGGCCAGGGCTACGGAGACGTTCTGGTGTGTGATATCATGGTTCGTGTATACATTCTGGAGATATTTGAAAGAGGAATCGCCGGAAGCCTTTACGGTCTTCAGAAATGTGCCGAAATCCTCTGCCTTCAGAGCGGCAACCTCTTCCTGTACCCGCACATTTTCTGTCACAAAATGGATGGCGCGTAAATAAGCGCGGTCGCCTGCCTTTTCACGAATTTCAGCAGCGTGAGAGAGCAGCTGCTCCAGAGTAATGCCATGCAGAAGCTCCTGACCGAGTACAGCAGCTGCGGCCCGCATCTCTGTGGGAACGGCGGCGTAGTCCGGGGTCAGATCCGCATGGGACCCCTTGGTGTCGGTGATACACAGGCTATAGCCGTATTTTGCCAGGTCGCAGCTTACATTTTCAATGACCGGATGAGCCACATCCGCGAAATCAATATGTACCAGGCTGCCCACAGAGCTGGCCATCTGATCCATGAGGCCGGACGGCTTGCCGAAGTGAACGTTTTCAGCGTACTGACCGATGATAGCGATGTCTACCGGAGAAAGCTTCATATCATTATAGATACCGGATATAATCGTTCCGATGATCGTTTCAAAAGCAGCGGAAGAGGAGAGACCTGCGCCAATCAGCACGTCGCTGGTAATATAGGCCCGGAAACCGCCGATTTTGCCGCCATGCTTCTGAATGCCCTCCAGTACGCCGCGGATCAGAGAATCGGTGGTACCCTTCAGCTCCTCCTTTACCGCCAGGTCATCCAGAGATACGGTAATCATGTCGTATCCGTCGGATACCACACGTACAACCGGCTCATCCACCGGCGCTGTGATGGCAATGGCATCCAGATTGATGGAAGCGGCCAGTACCTCGCCGTGCTGATGATCCGTGTGGTTGCCGCCGATCTCGCTGCGTCCGGGCGCGCTGAAGATGGATACTTCACCGGCTCCGTAGAGCTCCTCATACTTTGCGAGAGCGTCGATATAACGCTGCCGCTGATAGTCAAGACGGCTTTCATCCAGATAGATATCCAGCAAAGTGGAATCCAGTTCTTTTTTCTGTAACAGATCTTTAATTTCCCCCGTAGTTTTCATAGAGAATTCTCCTTTAAAATATGATAGTTCTATAGTAAATGATTTTGATTTGATTGTCAATTACTACGAAACCAACATGAAACAATACAAAAAACGTAAGATTTTACACTAAAAAAGGAAAATAATACATTGGAATTGTTTGGGTGTCTGTTATAATCAGAGTGTAGTTCGTGACTGCAATCATAATAAAGGGAGGATTTTACTATGAAAAAGAAACTTTTAGCAGTTGTATTATGCGGCGCTATGGCAGTATCCATGCTGGCAGGCTGCGGCGGCAAGAAGGAGGACACTCCGGCAGCTGACGCTACTGCAGAGGCAGAAGCAGGCGACGTAGCAGACGCTGCAGAGGCAACCGGAGATCTCTCCGATGCTAACATCGCAGTATTCTATTACACCTACTCTGACACATATATCTCTTCTGTTCGTACCGCACTGGATGCGAAGCTGGACAGCCTTGGAGTAAAGTATCAGAACTATGACGCAAACAACAACCAGACCACACAGAACGAGCAGATCGATACCGCTCTTGCACAGGGCGCAAACATCCTGATCGTAAACATCGTTACTTCCGGTTCTGTAGACGCTTCCCAGGCAGTTGTTGATAAGGCATCCGCTAAGGGCGTTGACCTGATCTTCTTCAACAGAGCAGTTGAGGATGACGCTACAGCAGGACAGGTTCTTGGTTCCTATGACAAGTGCGCGTTCGTTGGAACAGACGCTCCGGAAGCAGGACATATGCAGGGCAAGATGATCGGCGATTACCTGGTTGAGAACTTTGACAAGGTTGACCTGAACGGCGACGGCAAGATTTCCTACGCTATGATGATGGGTCAGCTTGGTAACGCAGAGGCTATTTACCGTACTCAGTTCGCAGTAGAGGACGCTAACGCAGTTCTTAAGGAGGCTGGCAAGCCGGAGCTTGAGTACTTTGACCCGACCAACACAGACAAGTATCAGGTAGACCAGGACGGCGCATGGAGCGCAACTGCTGCAAATAACTACATGACCACTAACCTGTCCCAGTACAACGAGGGTAACGGCAACATGATCGAGCTGGTTATCTGCAACAACGACGGTATGGCTGAGGGCGTTATCTCTGCACTGAACGATAAGGGATACAACCTGGGAACAGCTGATTCCACTCTGATTCCGGTATTCGGCGTAGACGCTACAGACGCAGCAAAGCAGCTCATCAGCGACGGCAAGATGGTTGGTACCATCAAGCAGGACGCAGAGGGTATGGCAGACTGTATCTCCATCATGGCTCAGAACGCAGCGAAGGGCGCAGCTCTGACAGACGGAACTGACAGCTACAATGCAGACGCAGAGATCAGCAACAAGATTTACGTTCCGTACGCACCGTACACAGGAGAGTAAATCACAGGAAACGATTTAAAAAGATAGCAAAGTAAGGATACAACAAAGGCGGCCGTAAGTTACGTCCGCCTTTGTGTCAACGAGATGGGAGGAAGAGTATGGAGCATGATGTTCTCTTACAAATGACAGACATCTGTAAAGAATTCCCCGGTGTCAAGGCGCTGGATCATGTTTCTTTGACAGTGAAGAGGGGAACCGTCCACGCGCTGATGGGAGAAAACGGCGCAGGAAAATCCACCCTGATGAAATGCTTGTTTGGTATGTATGCCAAGAATAGCGGACAGATTTTTCTGGAAGGCAAAGAAATTAATTTCAAAAATTCGAAGGAAGCACTGGAAAACGGTGTGGCAATGGTGCATCAGGAGCTGAATCAGGCACTGAAGCGTAATGTAATGGACAACCTGTGGCTGGGACGTTATCCCAAGATCGCAGGCGTCATGGTAAATGAGAAAAAAATATACGATGATACGAAGGCGGTCTTTAAGGAACTGGGCATCGACGTAGATCCAAAGCGGATTATGAGTACGATGCCGGTATCCCAGAGACAGATGGTGGAGATTGCGAAAGCCGTTTCCTATAACTCCAAGGTCATCGTATTTGACGAGCCTACTTCTTCACTGACAGAGCAGGAAGTGGAGCATTTATTCGAGATTATAAATATGCTGCGTGACAGAGGCTGCGGCATTATCTATATTTCCCATAAGATGGCAGAGATTTTACGGATTTCGGATGAAGTTACCATCATGCGGGATGGTCAGTATGTGGCAACCCGTCCGTCAAGTGAGCTGACTACCGATGAGATTATCCGTCTGATGGTAGGCCGTGAGCTGACCAACCAGTTCCCGCCGAAGACCAATACGCCGGGCGAGGTAGCACTGGAGGTAGAACACCTGACCGCGCAGTATTCCCTGCTGAAGGATGTATCTTTTAATGTAAGAAAGGGAGAGATCGTAGGTCTGGCAGGTCTGGACGGCAGCGGAAGAACAGAGACCCTGGAAAATATCTTCGGTATCGCTACCCGTCATTCCGGAACCATCAAGCTTCACGGAAAAGAAATGAAGAACCGCAATGCCCGGGAATCCATCCGCAACGGATTTGCCCTGCTGACAGAGGAGCGGCGTGCTACGGGTATCTTCGGCATTCTGAATATCCGGGAGAATACCGTTATTTCCAGCTTAAAGAAACATCTGCGTATGGGCTTCTGGCTGGACGAAAAGTCCATGAAAAAGGATACCCAGTGGTCTATTGACGCCATGCATACGAAAACCCCGACCCAGGAAACGAAGATTCGTTCCCTGTCCGGTGGAAATCAGCAGAAGGTCATTCTGGGACGCTGGCTTCTGACCGAGCCGGAGGTATTGCTTCTGGACGAGCCTACCCGAGGAATTGACGTAGGAGCGAAGTACGAGATCTACCAGCTTATCATTGACCTGGCCAATAAGGGCAAATGTGTCATCGTGGTATCCTCTGAGATGCCGGAGCTTCTTGGTATCTGCGATCGGATTCTGGTTATGTCCGGCGGACGGCTGGCAGGCGAAGTAAATGCAAGTGAGACGACGCAGGAAGAGATTATGACTCATGCTGCGAAATACGTATAAAGGGGGCGGCGCGATATGAACGTTTTTTCTAATATGAAATCCAACTGGAACGCAAAGATTTCCGGTTATCAGGCATTGGACAGCAAGGATAAGAAAACCTTCTGGAAAGAGGCACTGATCAACAACGCCATGTATATTCTGATTCTTGTGGCGATTATTTACACACAGGCGAAGAACAGCTATTTCCTGAAGCCGGATTCTATCGTCAATATTATTTCACTTTCCGCGGCAAATATTCCGATTGCCTGCGGTATTGCAGGATGTATCGTACTGACCGGTACAGACCTTTCTGCAGGACGAGTAGTAGGTCTGACCGCATGTATTTCCGCATCGTTGCTGCAGTCTGTAACTTATGCTACAAAAATGTTCCCGGATCTTCCGGTTATGCCAATCTGGCTGGTTATCCTGATTGCCATCGCAGTGGGCGGTCTGGTAGGCTGGGTCAATGGTTTCTTCGTAGCGAAGTTCTCTCTGCATCCGTTTATCGTAACACTGGCAACACAGCTGATTGTATACGGCTGCCTGCTGATGTACATTATGATCAACGGCAACAATGGTCAGCCGCTTTCCGGACTTGACCAGTCCTTCAAGGATTTTGTAACCGGAAGTCATCTGTCTGTAGCAGGCGTTCCGATTCCGAATTACGTATTCTACGCAATTATAGTTGTTATTTTCATGTGGTTCATGTGGAATAAGACAACCTTCGGTAAGAATATGTTCGCGGTAGGTTCCAGCCCGGAGGCTGCTAACGTATCCGGTGTCAATGTTATGAAGACTACCATTCTGGTACATACCCTGGCAGGCTGTATGTATGGTATTACCGGATTTATTGAGTCCGCCCGTATCGGTTCTAACCAGGCAGGTACCGGTCTGAACTACGAGTGTGACGCAATCGCGGCCTGCGTTATCGGCGGCGTTTCCTTTGTTGGTGGTACCGGTAAGATCAGCGGCGTAGTAATGGGAGTATTCCTGCTTCGTATTATCTTCGTAGCGCTGCAGTTCCTTTCCATCAATCAGAACCTGCAGTACATCATCAAGGGTCTGATTATCCTGATTGCCTGCTCCATCGATATGAGAAAGTACCTGGTACGTAAGTAATCTATTTTCAGAAAAGGACAACTGACAGAAATCTATGGCAGAAGATAAGAAATGGTTCGGAAGGGGCATCTACGGAAGTAAGGATGTCCCCATCCGTATTTTAGACGGATTTATTATAGGCGCGATTTGTTTCGTGGTGATTCTGGTGTTCTGGTTTGCCACCCATGGGGGTTACAATGTGATCTTTGATACAGAGGGCGGATCGGAGATCGCCGCCCAACGTCTGAAGCATGGGGAGCTGGCAGAGGAGCCGGAGACGCCATTGAAGCCCGGTTACACCTTCTGCGGCTGGGTGACCTCAGAGGATGAAAGCCTGGCAAAGGAATGGAACTTTGCTACGGATAAGGTGGAAAACGACCTGACTCTCTATGCAGTATGGATGCCTGCCGAGGTAATGGTAAAGTTTGATCTGGATGGCGGAAATCTGGATGGAGAAACATATATACCGGATAAGACAGTGACCTACGGCGAAGCCTACGGGGAGCTTCCGGTTCCGGAAAAGGAAGGCTTTCGCTTCGATGGCTGGATTTACAGCGGCGCTGTGATTCAGGCGGATACTATGGTGACTATGACGGGAGAACATGTGCTGACGGCTCGCTGGATCCCGGCATAATAAGACGGAAAAGAGGAGACAGCATGAATCGTGATAAAGCAAGAGTAGCGGTGTACGCAATGGGAGGTTTCTATCTGTTGTACCTGGCATGGCAAATGTATGGGGAACTTTCCACAGCAGGTTCTGAAAAACCGCTGATGATCGGGTTTATGATTTTCTTCACCATCATCGGCGCAGGGCTGGCAGGCTGGGGTCTGTACAGTGGCTGGAAGACGGCCAGAGACCGAATGGCGGCACCGGAGCCGGAAGAAGCGTCTGAGAATCCGGAAGACAAATCTGACGAAGATAAACTGGAATAATATGTAAATGAAAGCTGACTGCGGTGTTCATCGTAGTCAGCTTTTTTATGTAATAGGAAATTCCGATGGAATCCCCTATTACATAAAAACATTATCGCACTGCGGCGGAGAATCCTGCGTAGCAGGATTCTTACTTACTTTGGGACTGGAAATTTCCCGGCGTATCAAGTATACTGAATTACAGAGTAAAAGAGGAGGGCTTTTTATGTATCAGGCAAATGAAAAACGATATGAAACGATTCCCTATCACCGCTGCGGGGACAGCGGCCTTCTGCTCCCGGCCGTGTCCTTGGGCTTCTGGCACAATTTTGGTGACACCGCTTCCTATGACAACATGAAAAAGCTCTGCTTTACCGCCTTTGACCACGGCATTACCCATTTTGACCTGGCCAATAACTACGGACCGGAGCCGGGCAGCGCTGAAAAAAATCTGGGGCTGATTCTCCGGGATGAGTTGGGAGCTTACCGGGATGAGCTGATCATCAGTACCAAGGCAGGCTACGATATGTGGCCGGGACCCTACGGCAACTGGGGAAGCCGGAAATATTTGATTGCGAGTCTCGACCAGAGCCTGAAGCGCCTTGGACTCGACTACGTGGATATCTTCTACCATCATCGAATGGATCCGGAGACGCCGTTGGAGGAAACCATGGAGGCCCTGGCCCAGATTGTACGGAGCGGTAAAGCCCTTTATGTGGGTCTGTCTAATTATAACGGAGAGAAGTTGACCCAGGCAGAGGCCATTTTAAAGGAACTGCATTGCCCGTTTATCATCAATCAGAACCGCTATTCCATCTTTGATCGAACCGTCGAGCAGAACGGTCTGAAGGAGACGGCGGCGAAGCTTCACAAGGGCATTATAGCCTTCAGTCCCCTGGCTCAGGGCATGCTGACAGATCGATATCTTCACGGAATTCCCGAGGACAGTCGAATCCGCACGGATGGCCGCTTCCTGAAGGAAAATGCGCTGACACAGGAGCGGCTGGGACAGATCCGGAAGCTGAATGGGCTGGCGGCTGAAAGGGGACAGACCCTGGCGGAAATGGCACTGGCATGGGTTCTGAAGGACGGTATTGTGACCAGCGTGTTGATCGGCGCGTCCAGGCCGGCGCAGATTCTGGATAATATTAAGGCACTGGAAAATACGCATTTTACAGAGGAAGAATTAAGAATCATAGACCATATTTAACAAAAAGGCGAATACCCTGCAGTCCGAAAAGGACGGCGGGGTACAAGTGATAAAGGAGACGACAGATAAGTATGACGAAGCAGGAACTTGCTTTGGAAGTAATTGACAGATTAAAAAAGGAATATCCGGACGCGGACTGTACCCTGGATTACGATCAGGCCTGGAAGCTGCTGGTCAGCGTGCGCCTGGCGGCCCAGTGTACCGACGCCCGGGTCAATGTGGTAGTGGAAAAGCTTTATGAAAAATATCCGGATGTGAAGGCTCTTGCGGCGGCTCCGGTGGAGGATATCGAGGCCATCGTGAAGCCCTGCGGCCTGGGACACAGCAAGGCCCGGGACATCAGCGCCTGTATGAAGGTGCTGGAGGAAAAATACGGCGGAAATGTGCCGACCACCTTCGACGAGCTTCTGGCTCTGCCCGGGGTAGGACGCAAAAGCGCCAATCTGATCATGGGCGACGTCTTTGGCAAGCCCGCCATCGTCACCGATACCCACTGCATCCGTCTGGTGAACCGGATGGGGCTGGTGGACGGCATAAAGGATCCGAAAAGGGTGGAAATGGCTCTGTGGAAGCTGATTCCGCCGGAGGAGGGCAGTGATTTCTGCCACCGCCTGGTCAACCACGGACGGGAGGTCTGCACAGCGCGGACAAAGCCCTATTGTGACCGCTGCTGCTTAAAGGACATCTGTGCGAAAAATGGAGTAGAGGAGTAAAATTATGGAATACGCAGTTGCTACACTGAAGAAGGGCGAAGGACGCGCGCTGAAGGCGGGCGGAGCCTGGATTTATGATAATGAAATCGAGTCTGTTATGGGTCATTTTGAGGATGGGGATCTGGTTCTCGTCCGGGATTTCGACGGCTACGGGCTGGGAAAGGGCTTTATTAACCGTCATTCCAAGATTCGGATCCGTATGATGACGAGGAATCCGGAGCAGGAGATTGACCGGGAATTTTTACACAACCGTGTAAAAGCGGCCTGGGAGTATCGGAAGAAGACGGTGGACACTTCCAGCTGCCGTGTGATTTTCGGCGAGGCGGACTGGATTCCGGGTATGGTGGTGGACAAGTTCTCGGATGTGCTGGTGGTACAGGCACTGGCGCTGGGTATCGATGGGATGAAAGAGACGATTATTGAAGAACTGAAGAGTGTTCTGAAAGAGGATGGCGTCTCTATCCGCGGCGTCTATGAGCGAAGTGACGCTAAGGAGCGGGAAAAAGAGGGCATGGAGCGTGTCAAAGGCTTCATCGGCGAACCCTTTGATACCAATGTGGAAATCGTGGAAAACGGTGTCCGCTATCTGGTGGATGTGAAGGACGGTCAGAAGACCGGATTTTTCCTGGATCAGAAGTATAACCGTCTGGCTATTCAGAAGCTCTGTAAGGGTGCCCGGGTGCTGGACTGCTTTACCCATACAGGTTCCTTTGCCCTGAACGCGGGACTGGCCGGAGCCAAAGAGGTCATCGGCGTGGACGCGTCGGAGCTTGGCGTACATCAGGCGGAGCTGAATGCGAAGCTGAACGGTCTGGAGAACACGGTGCGTTTTGAATGCGCGGATGTGTTTGACCTGCTGCCGGATCTGGAGAAGAAGGGCGAGAAGTTCGACGTGGTAATTCTCGATCCGCCGGCCTTTACCAAATCCCGCAATTCCATCAAGAACGCCACTAAGGGTTACCGGGAAATCAATATGCGCGGCCTGAAGCTGGTAAAGGACGGAGGCTTTCTGGCCACCTGCTCCTGCTCCCATTTCATGAGCTACGAGCTGTTTACCCAGACCATCGCCCAGGCGGCAAAGAGCGTCCACAAACGGATTCGCCAGGTAGAATACCGGACCCAGGCTCCGGATCATCCGATTCTCTGGGCAGCGGACGAGTCTTATTACCTGAAATTTTATATCTTCCAGGTTTGTGAGGAAAAATAGGGATGCAGCTACCGGAATTATTTGAAGAAAAAATGAAAGGTCTTCTGGGAGCAGAATATGAGGACTTCCTGGCAGGCTATGAAAAGGAACGGCATCAGGCCCTCCGGGTGAATCCGGCGAAGATTTCCGCAGAAGAGTTTGCGCGGATCAGCCCCTTTACGCTGGAACCTGTGCCCTGGGCGAAAAATGGCTTTTATTATGGAACGGAGGATCGGCCCGGCAGGCATCCCTGGCATGAGGCAGGCGTCTACTATATCCAGGAGCCCAGCGCCATGTCCGTGGCGGAACTGGCAGGCGTACAGCCGGTCGATCGGGTGCTGGATCTCTGCGCGGCTCCCGGCGGAAAAAGCACCCAGCTGGCGGCGGCCATGGAAGGAAGGGGACTTCTGATATCCAATGAGATTCATCCGGCCCGGGCAAAGATTCTCTCTTCCAATATCGAACGGATGGGAATTTTGAACGCAGTGGTGACAAATGAAGCACCGGAGCGTCTTGCACCTCATTTTCCGGCGTTCTTTGACCGGATTGTGGTGGATGCGCCCTGCTCCGGCGAGGGTATGTTCCGAAAAGAGGAGCAGGCTGTCAGCCAGTGGAGTCAGGATAATGTGGATCTCTGCGCAAAACGGCAGCAGGACATTCTCGAAGAGGCTGCGAAGATGTTGCGGTCCGGCGGGGTGTTAGTCTATTCTACCTGCACCTTCGCACCGGAGGAGGACGAGGAGAGCATAGTGCGCTTTCTTCTGAAGCATCCGGAGTTCTCGGTGAAAAAGACCGAGGCTTATGAAGGCTTTGCCCCGGGCAGACCGGAGTGGGTGAAGCTGACGGATGAGGAGAAGGAAAGTGTCAGTGTGGAGCGGTTGGAAGCAGTTCTGGCGTCTGTGAAGGATACCTTCCGGCTGTGGCCCCATAAGCTGAACGGGGAAGGGCATTACGCGGCGGTGCTTGAAAAGGCAGACGGAAACCAGGGAGAAGAGTTAAGCACCCTTCGAATCGAAAAAACGGAGCGGAAAAATCGAAAAAACGGAAAGAGCTCCGGCAAATCCGGCGTCGTGTCCGCGGAAGCGGAAGCCTGGAAGCTCTACAGGGAATTTGCCGCAGATATGCTGGTTCACGGTCACGAGGGTATCCCCATGCTCTATGGAGAACAGCTGTACCTGCTGCCCTGTGAGCTGAACCTGGAGGGCCTTAGGGTCCTGCGCCCCGGTCTTCATCTGGGGACGGTTAAAAAGAACCGTTTTGAACCGGCCCACGCCCTGGCTCTGGCATTGAAAGCGGAGGACGTAAAGCGCAGCGTCTCCTACGGGTCAGATTCCCGGGAAATCAGGGCCTGGCTGTCCGGCGAGAGCCTGGAGGGAGCTGACGGCAGGGGATGGACGCTGGTACAGACCGACGGCTTCTCCCTTGGCTGGGGCAAGCAGGCAGGCGGCATTCTGAAAAATCATTACCCCAAGGGGCTTCGGAAACAATAACAAATATTTTTTGTGCAAATATAACACAAATACAAAATAAAACCACCATTTACATTGACAAAAGTGACAAAAAGTGGCACAATAAAAACAAGGCAGAGCCCAGACATAAAACGCAGCTCAGAAGCGGAACTGCCGGATTATCAAAACTTTCGTGGGGAGGCTTTTCTTATGAATGATTATGAACTGATCCGAAATATTCTGGACAAAAGCAGGTATACGGTAGCCATGTGCGGCACGGATATGATGAAGGAATCCGGTATGCCAAGCTTAAGAGCTCCTGAGATTGCCTATCAGGTGGAGCAGGAGTTTGGTTATTCGCCGGAGGAGATTTTTTCTTCGATATTTTACGTGAACCGCCCGGAGACCTTTTTTAAATACTATCGGGAATGGATGCTGAAGCCCCATCTGGAACCGAGCGCCGGTTTTTACGCACTGGCGGAGCTGGAGCGGCGGGGAAAGCTTCAGTGCAGCATCGCCAATAATGTGCATAACCTGCCGGGCCGGGCGGGCTGTCAGAAGGTACTGAATCTGCATGGAACCATTTACGATAATGAGTGTCCCAGATGTGGCAGAAAGTATTCGATGGAGTATATACGTGACGCGAAGCGGGTTCCTCTGTGTGAGGACTGCATGGCGGTGATTCGCCCGAAGGTACTGCTCTTTGGGGAACAGGTGGACAACCGGATGATGACCGCGGCTGCGGAGGAGATCGCGAAGGCGGATGTACTGCTGCTTCTTGGTACCTCGATTGGCTCGGGGCTTTGCGAGCGGTATGTGAAATATTTTGAAGGCGAGACCCTGATTATCATTAACGCGGCGGAGCATTTTACCGACGCGAAGGCGGATATTGTGCTGCGGGAAGAGGTAAAGACGGCACTGCCGAAGATTGTGCTGTGAAACATCGGCAGGGAGCTGACAGTGGCGGTCCTGAAAGAGGACGGAGCGGGCTTAAGCTTAGGTGACTGACTGGAGGACAAACATATGAAAGCACTGGAAGAAAAGATATTGCAGGAAGGCGAAGTCGTTGACGGGGACATCCTGAAGGTAGACGGCTTTGTAAACCATCAGGTGGACGCACTGATGATGGAAGAAATTGGAAAAGACATGGCGGAGCATTTTAAGGGACAGGGCATCACCAAGGTGTTCACCATTGAATCCTCGGGGATTGCGCCGGCCTTATTTACAGCGAAGGAGCTTGGGGTTCCGCTGGTGATTCTGAAGAAGCAGCAGACCGCGGACAGCCTGAAGACCGAGGTGTGGCAGACTGAGGTAGTATCTTATACGAAGGATACCTCTTACCGTCTGACATTGGCGAAGAACTATATTTCCGATGAGGATCATGTGCTGATCGTTGATGATTTTCTGGCCAATGGCGAGGCAGCCACCGGAGCCATCCGTCTGATCCGCAAGGCCCATGCCACCGTGGCCGGTCTTGGCGTGCTTATCGAGAAGGCATTTCAGCCGGGACGTGAGAAACTGGAGAGTCAGGGTATCCATGTATACGCCCAGGCAAGCATCAAGGCTTTCGAGAACGGGAAAGTGGTATTTTAGATGAAAAAGGACAGAACAGGCGCGGACGCAGCAGTCCGCGCCTTTGAAAAGAGCGATATTTCCCAGGTTCTGATTACCATCGGCGGAATGTTGATTTACGCCATCGGTATCAATAATTTTATCGTCCCGGCAGGCCTGTACAGCGGCGGCGTCATGGGTATCAGCCAGATTATCCGTACCATTCTGGTGCAGTACGCGCACTTGAATTTCGGCGGAACAGATATTGCGGGTATCATCAGTTTGATTTTGAATCTGCCGCTTTTTGTGCTGGCTTATATGTCGGTGGGACGGCATTTTTTCTGGAAAACGGTTATCTGCGTCGTGAGCCAGTCTCTGTTCCTGACACTGATTCCGATTCCTGCCAGTCCCATTGTGGAGGATACGATTACGGCGACCCTGATTGGCGGTATTATCGTGGGAGCCGGAATCGGTGTTTCCCTTCAGAGTGGTGGCTGCAGCGGCGGAATTGATATCCTGGGCATGTATTTTACAAAGAAGTACAATGGTTTTAGCGTGGGAAAGCTGAATTTGGTTATCAATCTGCTGATTTACGCGTCCTGTGCCCTGCTGTTTGATATTAAGGTCGTAATTTACTGTATTATCTACGCGGCGGTCAACACGCTGATGGTGGATAAGACTCACACCCAGAATATCCGGACGGCGGTGATTATCATTACCAAGGAAGATCCGGATAAAATCAAGCATTATATCATGGACGAGCTGGCCAGGGGCGTCACTCACTGGGATGCAATCGCAGGTTATACGGACGAAAGGTCCCATATCCTTTTTACGGTCATGTCCAAGCATGAGCTGTCCATGCTGAAGCAGGAAATGAAATACATCGACCCGAAGGCCTTCGTGGTCAGCAAGGATAATGTGGGAATTGATGGAAGATTCGCGAAACATCTGTAAAATAAGATGATTTGGCCCCGAGGCATGCGCTTCGGGGCCTTTTTACGCGGAGCCTGCACAGAATCCGGGAAATGGCGTAAGCTATAGAAGGAGCGTATTCCGGAATATTTTTTATAAGGAAAAAGCCTGTACCCGGATTGGGGGTGCAGGCTTTTTGCGCGGTGATCTACTGCGCCTTATTTACGAAGGATTCGCAGTCGGTACACTCGATTTTGGTCGGATTGGATTCATGGGTACCGATTTGAATCTTATTCAGTGTGCAGTAATTTTCGCCCTGGGCGTGATGAGTGCAGTTGTTGACAGTACATCCGATGGCTTCGTTCTTGTTGGTCATCATAAAATTCCTCCTTTATGGCGCGGCGAACCGCATTTGCTTGCGTTACAGAAGTAGTGTGTATCGGCAGGCGGATTTTATGTGTGAGAAAAAATGGAAAATAACTCCAGCGTCTGTAAATGAAAGCACACAAAAACCTCCTGCCGGAGTTGCGGGCCGTCAGGAGATTTCTGTTGCTTTATACTATTGAAGAAGGAGAGTAACAATTGAAAGTGATTGCTACTTAGAGATATATGATAAAGGGAATTACCCATTGTTTTTAGTCGGGACCGGTCGGCACCGAAGCAGCGCCGGCAGCCCCATTTTGTATTTGGTTCTATGAATAGCATTCGCATGTTTCTGCTTTGCTTCATTTGATAGTATTATCATACACAAAGGTTGTGTCCAAGTTGTGTCCGCACTCTTAACAAAAAATTGGGATTTTCTAAAAAATATATAAAATGGAAAATTGTTTTGGGGAAATGGATATGCTATACTGAGACTATTACGAAGCGAAAAGGAGTAACGCTATGTCGTTTATCAGTGTCTTTGACGTGCTGGGTCCGAATATGATCGGCCCGTCCAGCTCCCACACGGCGGGAGCGGCCAGAATCGCCTATCTGGCTCAGAAAATGATTGCCGGGCCTCTGGCCCGGGTGGAATTTATCCTTTACGGTTCCTTTGCCCGCACCTATCGGGGGCATGGTACAGATCGGGCGCTGCTGGGCGGCATCATGGGCTTTGATACCGACGACGAGCGGATACGTGATTCCTTTTCCATCGCGCAGGAGCGGGGCATTGATTTCTCCTTTACCCCGAACGGGGAGGAAACGGAGGTGCACCCGAATACGGTGGACATCCGGATGGAAAATGAGGCCGGTCAGAAGCTGACCGTGCGGGGCGAATCTCTGGGCGGCGGCAAGGCGCGCATCTGCCGGATCAATCAGGTGGAGGTGGATTTCACCGGCGAGTACAGCGCAGCCATTGTAATTCATCAGGACCGGCTGGGCGTTGCGGCTCACGTTACCAGTGTACTCAGCCGTCACGGCGTGAATATCGCCTTTATGCGGTTGTTCCGGGAGGGAAAGGGCGATATCGCCTACACCATCGTGGAGTCCGACGGGCGGCTTCCGGAGGCAGTCGCCGGGGAGCTGCGGGAAAATGAGAACGTGCATGAAGTGATGATTGTGCAGCCCTAGCAAAATGCTGGCTTATGTGGCAGCGTCAGAGCCCGATTTGCGGAAGCCAATCTGAAAAATGGTGTGAATCGTGATACTATGAGGAGTTAGAAACATGGATTTTAAGAACGCGAAGGAATTGCTGGCATTATGTGAAGAAAGGAAGCTTTGCATCTCGGACGTAATGCGCAGGCGTGAGATAGAAGAAGGTGAAATCACCGGCGAGATCTGTGACGCCCGGATGAAGAAGGCCTACGAAATCATGCGGGAATCAGCCCGCGGCCCCATAAAAAAGCCCGGACGCTCCATGGGCGGTCTGCTGGGCGGCGAGGCGAAGATGCTTTCCGACTGGCAGCAGGGCGGCGGAAGAAGTCTCTGTGGTCCGGTTCTCGGAAAAGCCATTGCCTATGCCATGGCTGTTCTGGAGACCAACGCTTCTATGGGACTGATCGTGGCGGCGCCTACGGCGGGCTCCTCCGGTATTGTGCCGGGCGTCCTGCTGGCGCTGGAGGAGCAGGTTCATTTTACAGAAGCAGAGATGATACAGGCTCTCTACAACGCCGGGGCAGTGGGCTATCTGGCCATGCGGAACGCCACCGTGGCAGGCGCTGTGGGCGGCTGTCAGGCCGAGGTGGGCGTAGCCTCTGCAATGGCGGCGTCGGCTGCCGTGGAGCTGCTGGGCGGCTCCCCAAAGGCCTGTCTGGACGCGGCTTCCACAGTACTTATGAACTTGCTGGGTCTGGTCTGCGATCCGGTGGGCGGTCTTGTGGAATACCCATGCCAGAATCGGAATGCGGCAGGAGTCGCTGTTGCCCTGACCTCAGCCGAGATGGCGCTGGCCGGCGTACCGCAGCTGATTCCGCTGGACGAAATGATTGCAGTCATGTATAACGTAGGCAGACGCATCCCGGCAGAGCTGCGTGAGACGGCCCTCGGCGGCTGCGCTGCCGCGCCGTCGGCCTGTGAAGCCTGCGGAAAGTGTTGATGTTTTAAAATTACCCCTTTACAAATATTTCATTTTCAAGTATAATATCAGTTGCTGACACAGCAAGCTGGAATAGCTCAGTCGGTAGAGCACTTCACTCGTAATGAAGGGGTCGTGAGTTCGAGTCTCATTTCCAGCTTTCAGATGAAATCCCTGAAAACGTTGATTTTCAGGGATTTCTTATTATAGTTATAATCGATAAGGCAGCAGGCCGCCAGAGCCTTTACTTTATGGGAATAATCCAGTATAATCAAAAAAAGAGTGAAGGAGGTATCTTTACTGAAAGAAGAAAACTATACCATAGCTGATATTTATGCACTGCCGGAGGGCGAGCGTGCGGAGCTGATAGATGGAAAAATGTATATGATGGCACCACCCAGTACTACACATCAGCTTTTGATGAACAGTATAAATATTGAAATTGGAAGTTACATTAAAAGCAAAGGTGGAAAATGCAAAGTAATTCCTGCGCCTTTTGCGGTATTCCTTAAAGATGAAAAAGACAAGGACAGTTATGTAGAACCTGATATTTCGGTAGTCTGCGATTCCTCAAAGTTGGATGATAAAGGCTGTCATGGAGCGCCTGACTGGGTGATTGAGATTGTTTCGCCATCCAGTAAGAAGATGGACTATAGTAAAAAGCAGGCTCTGTACTGTGATGCTGGTGTGCGAGAATACTGGATTGTCGATCCTGCAAGGAAAGTAACGGTGATTTATCGGTCAGAAGAGGATTGGGTGCCTGTTTTCCATAAGTTTGGTGAAAAATTACGGGCTGAAATCTATGACGATCTGGAAATTGTAGTGGAATAGTAGTGGATATACAATATATAGAATAAAATGTCTGTTGAATTTTAATAGAATTATTCAATTTAAGAAAAGCCCTGAACCGCAATGGCTCAGGACTTTTTTGCTAGGAAGTATCCGTAAGGAGCTGCCGGTGGCAACTCTTGTAGGTCGGGCAATTACTTCAGATCCAGCTCCACCGGGCAGTGATCCGAACCGAAGATCTCTGTATGAATCGAAGCGTCTTCCAGCCGGTCCTTCAAGCGTTCGGATACGATAAAATAATCAATGCGCCACCCGGCGTTCTTCTCGCGGGCGCGGAAGCGGTAGGACCACCAGGAATAGATGCCCACGGCGTCCGGATAGAAGTACCGGAAGGTATCCACGAAGCCGGAAGTGAGAACCGTTGTCATTTTGGAGCGTTCCTCGTCTGTAAATCCGGCATTTTTCCGGTTGGTTTTCGGGTTTTTCAGGTCGATTTCCTGATGGGCCACATTTAGATCGCCGCAGTAGATGACAGGCTTTTTTTCATCCAGGCTCTTGATATAGGCGAGAAAATCATCTTCCCACTGCATCCGGTAATCCAGGCGCTTCAGGCCGTCCTGGGAGTTGGGGGTATAGACAGTCACCAGATAATAGTCCTCAAATTCCAGGGTAATGACCCGTCCTTCGCGGTCATGTTCTTCAACGCCGATTCCGTAGGCGACGCTTAAGGGCTCTTTTCTGGTAAATACAGCCGTTCCGCTATAGCCCTTTTTCTCCGCGTAATTCCAGTACTGATGATAGCCGGGCAGATCGAGCGCAATCTGTCCCTCCTGAAGCTTGGTTTCCTGCAGACAGAAAATATCAGCGTTCAGCTTTTTGAAATCTTCCATAAAATTTTTCCCGACACAGGCCCGCAGACCGTTTACATTCCAGGAAATCAGTTTCATAGGTTCCTCCTTACAGAAAAGATTTGATCTTTTCTTGCATTTTACATATAATAGATATTATTATAGTGGTTCTGCGAAAGAAAGTAAAGAAGCGCAGCCGAAAGCATTATAAAGAAAAGATTTTTACAAGAGGAGAATATGTGTATGGAGAAGTTACTGGATCGGATTACCGCTGCGGTATCCGAAGCCTTTGTAAACTGCGGCTATGAGGCTGAGTACGGAAAGGTCACCATTTCCAATCGTCCGGATCTGTGCGAGTATCAGTGCAACGGAGCTATGGCAGGCGCAAAAAAGTATCACTGCGCACCCATTCAGATTGCCAATAAGGTGGCAGAGAGTTTGAAGGAGCAGGAGCTGTTTTCCGAGGTCAATGCGGTCAATCCGGGCTTTCTGAATCTGAAGCTGGCGCCTGCGTATGTGCAGGAGTATCTGCAGGCTATGGCAGATGATGAGCGCCTGGGCTGTGACAGAACAGAGAATCCGAAGACCATTATCATTGACTACGGTGGACCCAACGTGGCGAAGCCGCTGCATGTGGGACATCTCCGCTCTGCCATCATCGGTGAGAGCGTGAAGCGTCTGGGACGCTTCGTGGGCCACAACGTGACCGGAGATATCCATCTGGGTGACTGGGGTCTGCAGATGGGACTGATTATCACAGAGCTGAAGGAGCGCAAGCCGGATCTGGTATATTTTGATGAAAATTACACAGGTGAGTACCCGACCGAGGCACCCTTTACCATTTCCGAGCTGGAGGAGATCTATCCGGCAGCCAGTGCCCGGTCCAAGGAGGACGAGGCCTACAAGGAGCAGGCGATGCACGCCACCTATCTGGTGCAGCATGGCCACAGAGGCTATCAGGCTATCCTGCAGCACATCTTAAATGTGTCCGTGACCGACCTGAAGCGCAATTACGCGAACCTGAATGTAGAATTTGACCTGTGGAAGGGCGAGTCCGATGCCCAGCCCTACATCCCGGATATGGTGGAGAAGCTGAAGAAAGAGGGCTTCGCTTACGAGAGCGAGGGCGCGCTGGTGGTAGATGTCAAGGAAGACACCGATACCAAGGAGGTTCCGCCCTGCATGATTCTGAAGTCCGACGGAGCGTCCCTGTATACCACCACCGACCTGGCAACCCTGGTAGAGCGCCGGAAGCTCTTTGATCCGGACGAGGTTATCTATGTGGTGGATAAGCGTCAGGAGATGCATTTTATCCAGGTATTCCGTTGTGCCAAGAAGACAGGTCTGGTGAAGCCGGAGACGGATCTGGAATTCTTAGGCTTTGGTACCATGAACGGCAAGGACGGCAAGCCCTTTAAGACCCGTGAGGGCGGCGTTATGCGTTTGGAGTACCTGATTTCCGATATCAATGAGAAGATGTATCAGAAAATCGCGGAGAATCCAGAGATCTCTGAGGAGGAAGCAAGGGAGACTGCCAGAAAAATCGGTCTTTCCGCCATCAAGTACGGCGACCTGTCCAACCAGGCGTCCAAGGACTATGTCTTTGATATCGACCGCTTTACCTCCTTTGAAGGCAATACCGGACCCTATATCTTGTACACCATTGTGCGGATTAAGTCCATTCTGAACAAGTATCAGGCTCAGGGCGGCGATCTGACAAAGGGACGGATTCCGGCAGCAGAGAATGACAGCCAGAAGGCGCTGGAGCTGGTACTGGCCCGCTTCAATGGCGCACTGGAGAATGCCTTTGACGAGCTGGCGCCCCATAAGGTCTGCGCTTATATCTATGAACTGGCGAACGCCTTCAACAAGTTCTATCATGAGACGAAGATTCTTGGCGAAGAGGATGAAGAGAAGCGTGCAGGGCTGGTGGCTGTACTGCAGTTGACCAAGCGGGTGCTGGAGACCTGCATCGATGTGCTGGGCTTCGAAGCACCGGAGAGAATGTAAGATAAATAGGTAATGTGAGAGATCCGGGATTGAAACATGTGAACAGGTTCACAATTTCAATTCCGGATTTTTAACACATGGAGCTGTAAAAATATTCCAAATACAATACAAAAATTCGTGCGTTGCACAAGCGTGTTATCATGAAAAGTGTGAAGAGCAATATTTTATTAATTTTCAGGGGACTCTCATTCTATGTCATGTCCCTATGCACGCATTTATGCTAAGATAAAATCAGAAAACACAGCAGGAGGACTTCACCATGGAGCAGATCAAAACCGGAAAGTTTATCGCGGAACTGAGAAAGGGAAAGGGCATGACCCAGGAACAGCTTGGAGCGAGGCTTGGCGTTAATTCCCGCAGTGTCTCCCGCTGGGAAAATGGTCATGGGATGCCGGATATCTCACTGTTACTGGAACTGGCGGATGTGCTGGGAGTGACGGTGCAGGAGCTGCTGGAGGGAAGCAGGCGGGAAATGAAGATGCAGCCGGATGACAGCGGTTCAGCTGTGGATATGAAAGCAGAAGGCGGAAACGCCGGAGTCGTAACCTATGAGGGACTGCATACGGTGGTGCAGTATCTGAATCAGGAGCGGGCAGCCTGGAAGAAACAGATCGATTCCAGCCTGAAATTCAGTCTGCTCTGTGTAGGTATGGCAATGGTTTTGTATATAGTTTTCGAATTGTGGTTTGCGTATATGGGAAAAGCCGGAGTCGGTCTGAATGCAGGTGTGTCTTCTTTGTTGCTGATAGGTTTTATCTGCATCCTCCAGTGCCAGCGCATGAATAAAGATGAATACGAGTTCACTACGGAGCAGTTGGAAAGCCTGATGGAAAATCAGTGCCCGAAAATGCACACGGCTCAAGAGATGCTGTACTTTCTGAAAAGCCGCCAGCAGCCGGAGCCGGACGAGAGTAAGTGCGAGAAGATTCTGAAAGCCATTGAGGCAGAATTGAAGCCTGGCGAAGCCGTCGAACTGGTCACCCAGTACGGCGAATACACCCGAAACGCCCTCCCCATGATGTGGTACCCCATCATCGCCTTCACCGACCACCGCATGATCATCGGAGGTGAGCGTCAGAAGGGCATGATCCTGGTGGAATACGACACCGAAAGCTACGAAAAAGACGACATCCTTTCCAACCGTACCGAATGCGACGGCATCCAATGGGAAATGATCATCGGCACAAAGCAGGCGGAGCTGCGGTTTACCATCAAAAAGAAACGGCAGCAGCAGAAAGATAGTGACAAAACCTTGGAAAAATAGAAGGAAACAGGGTCGTAAAAAGTTTTCGAAAAGAGGAAAAAATGCCGTAGATTCTACAAAAGAATCCACGGCATTTTTTTGTTGGTGTAAAAGAATGATTGTTTAATCTGCCACCGCCATCTGCTTCACCTGCGCAAATGCCTTATTTACCGCCGGAATCGCCAGTACAATCAGTGTAATGGCCGCCTCGCAGCCCAGATAAGAGCCGTTGTAGGCCAGGGAATAAACCGGGGCGCTCATGCCGGTTCCTTCTGCGTACATGCCGAAGAAAATCAGGCCGGACAGGAAGGCAAAGAAGTAGCGGCCCAGGACGCCCACAATGTAGCCTTTGATGAGTCCGTTCTTTTTATTGCAGAAGATACCGGACAGTCCGAGCGCTCCGAAGGCCAGCAGGTAGTCGGTGATCATCTGGGGCAGGCTGATGATGTAGGGGTCAGAGATAAGCTGTAAGAGGCCGTAGGCCACGCCGGTCATGATGCCGGTGCGCAGGCCGTACCAGTAACCGATGCAGCAGATAAACAGCATGGAAAACAGGGTGACGGAGCCGCCCATGGGAGCCTCGAAAAGCTTCAGGAACGAAGTAATCATGGCCAGCGCCATGGCTGCCGCCGCGAAAACCAGATGCTTGGTTTTGAATCTGGTCTTGCCTCCGGTGACGTAGCAGGCCAGAATGAGAAGAAGCAGCATCAGAGCCACCAGGGCGCCATAGCCCAGGCCCGTCAGGTTATAGGTGGTACCGCCGTACTCGTCCACCAGCTTCGTAGCAAAAAGTGACATAAAAAAATCCTCCTTAGGTATGAAAAATTTCACAGGAGGGGATACAAAAGATGCTTCCTTACGCCGGTACTAACCGGTTCAAGTAATGAGGGTCAACACAGAAGTGTATTCTCAGCCTTTGGCTCCCCTAGCTGTCGCTATGTGATTAATTCCACTATAGGGTAATTGGGAAAGAAAGTCAAGAGAAAACATTTTGTGTTTTCGTGAGTAAATAGTGATGCTCAGGCGCGAAATTACGCGGAATGCGTAATTTCTGTGCATCGCGAAGCGTGTTGCTGTGAACGAAGTGAACAGTAACAGAAGATTTGACAGGGGCAAAGAAGGGGCTTATACTTGTAGAATATGAATCCATATGGAATAGAACCCTGGTAGCCAAAGGTGAAACAGGGTCAAAGTATAAGAAACGGAGAATTCTATGAACCGAGTACCGAACAATAAAAAAGTCATCTTTCTCTTAAGCGCCCTCTGCTGCCTTCTTCTGGTGTGCGTGAATATTTATCAGCAGAAAACCTGGCGGAGCATGGACCTGATTATTTTTATGGGCCAGAGCAACATGAGCGGCGCAGGCGGCGACGCAAGTGCCGCGCCAAAGCTTACCGAAGGAGCCGGTTACGAGTATCGCGCCGTGACCGACCCGGATACCCTGCATGTGCTGGAGGAGCCATTTGGGGAGAAGGAAAATCGCGGAGCCCTGGACGACACGGAGCTTCTGGAGCGCAAGGGCAGTCTGGTGACCTCCTTTGTAAACGCCTACTATGAGCAGACGAAGGTGCCGGTGGTGGCTGTATCCGCGTCCCGGGGCAGCTCTTCCCTGAACGGCTGGCTGACCAAAGGCCTGAAGGAGGAGACAGCCGATCGCCTGAACGCGGCGAAGGACTGCATGAAGAAAGAAAAAATTCATGTGTATCACACCTACATGGTCTGGTTCCAGGGCGAGGCCGATGCAAATCTGGAGACTACGGTCGATGAATACAAGGCGCAGCTTGCCGAACTGGTCTCCTACATGAAGGAGCAGGGCGTGGAAAAATGTTTTCTGATTCAGCTTGGTCCGGATCTGACTGACCCGGCGAAGCACCAGGCTGTGATGGACGCGCAGCTTGCGGCCTGTGAGGAAAATGAGAATCTGATCCTGGTGTCTACCCTTCCGGCGGAGCTGACTGACGCGGATCTGCGGGATGAACTGGGCATCCATTACAACCAGGAGGCTCTGAATCTCATCGGCGCGGACGCCGGAAAAAATGCGGGAGCGTATGTGAAAGAGCATGGATCAGAAAAATAGTCTTGGTAAAACCCTGTGGGAGCTGGCCATGCCGTTCCTGCTGTATGTGAGTCTGAATATGGCAATCCAGGCGGCATTGGAATTGTGCTTTTTCGAATTTTTTACAGCTCCGGAGCAAGCAGTCTGGGAGCTGGCTGCTGTTAATGCCATTGAAATTCCAATTTTTTACAGGATGTATCGTGAAGATCGCATTCGTGGGCAGGCGGATGGGCAGAAAACACGCAGCAGCGGAAAAACTGCCGCCTGGAAAAAGCAGCCCCGGATAAGTCGGCTGATTCTGGCGATCCTGGGTGCTCTGTTCCTGGGCCGCGGCTTCAACCTGTTGATTGGCCTAACGCCATTACCCACCCTGTTTCCGGGCTATGAGACGGCCAGCGACAGCCTGTATACGGGAAGTCTTCTGTCTCTGGTGGCGGCCAGTGTGGTGACGGCCCCGATCCTGGAAGAACTTCTGGTGCGGGGAATTCTCTATCGGAATCTGAAAAAGGTGTTGCAGAACCCTTATGCAGCTATTGTTTGCGCGTCCCTGCTCTTTGGTATTCTTCACGGTAATCTGGTGCAGGGGCTGTTCGCGTTCCTGATCGGTTTGTACCTGAATTGGGTTTACGAGGCGGAAGGTTCGCTTCCTCCGGCGATTCTGGCCCATGCGGCGGTTAATGGATCTACCATTTTCATGGAAATGAAACCAGAGTGGCAGAGTGTGCTTTACGGCAATCTGCCTTTGTATCTGACGGTGACGGCGGTATGTCTGCTGGCAGGATTTTGTATATGGAAGAAATTTACAGTCTAGCCAAGACAGAAAAAGCAGTTCCATTATGGGCTGCTTTTATTTTGCAGGTAATAAGCCAAAGCAGGTATTTGCATGAAAAAAAGATTGAAAAAAGTGAGAAGGAAATTGTTCGCACAGACCGCATTTTCATAAAAAAAAGAGAAAATATAGACACAATTCGTGCGGAAATTCAAAATTCACAAATAATCTGACAATAATAAAAAAATTCACTCTTTACATACGAAAAAAATCGTTGTATAGTACCAATAAAGTCAGAGCAGGACGCTGCACTGAAGAATAATAATTGAAAATTCCAAACAAGCGAGTTCAAGGATCTGGAGGGATAGGTATGAGCCAACAGAGCATGGGATTGTATGACCCGCGATTTGAGCACGATAACTGTGGTATCGGTGCAGTGGTCAACATCAAAGGATTGAAAAGTCACGAGACCGTGGCGAACGCATTGAAAATTGTAGAGAACCTGGAACACAGGGCCGGCAAAGACGCCGAAGGTAAGACTGGAGACGGAGTAGGAATCTTATTACAGATATCACATAAGTTCTTCTCCCAGGCAGTCAAACCTCTCGGCGTCTTTTTAGGTGAAGAAAGAGATTACGGTATCGGAATGTTCTTCTTCCCCCAGGATGAGCTGAAGCGCAACCAGGCCCGGAAGATGTTCGAGATCATTGTGGAAAAAGAGGGCATGGAGTTCCTGGGCTGGAGAGAGGTTCCAACCGTACCGTCCGTTCTCGGAACCAAGGCGCTGGAGAAGATGCCGTGCATCATGCAGGGCTTCGTGAAGCGTCCGGCGAATGTGGAAAAGGGACTGGATTTCGATCGAAAGCTCTATGTGGCCCGCCGGACCTTTGAGCAGTCCAACGACGATACCTACGTGGTATCCCTTTCCAGCAGAACCATTGTATACAAGGGCATGTTCCTGGTACATCAGCTGCGTTCCTTCTTCCAGGATCTGCAGGATGAAAATTACGAATCGGCCATCGCCATCGTACATTCCCGTTTCAGTACCAACACAAACCCCAGCTGGGAGAGAGCTCATCCCAACCGTTTTATCGTACACAACGGCGAGATCAACACCATCCAGGGCAACGCGGACAAGATGCTGGCCCGGGAGGAAACCATGGAGTCCAGCCATCTGAAAAAAGATCTGAACAAGGTGCTTCCGGTGGTTAATGCATCCGGTTCCGACTCCGCCATGCTGGATAATACCCTGGAGTTCCTGGTTATGAGCGGTATGGATCTTCCGCTGGCCGTCATGATTACCATTCCGGAGCCCTGGGATAACAACAAGGCCATGTCTCAGAAAAAGCGTGATTTTTACCAGTATTACGCTACCATGATGGAGCCCTGGGACGGCCCGGCATCCATTCTGTTCAGCGACGGCGATGTGATGGGAGCTGTTCTGGACCGCAACGGCCTTAGGCCTTCCCGTTACTACATCACCACCGACGACACCCTGATTCTTTCCTCTGAGGTGGGCGTCCTGGACATCGACCCGACGAAGATTGTCATCAAAGAGCGTCTCCATCCTGGAAAAATGCTTCTGGTGGATACAGTCAAAGGTGAGGTCATCGACGACGAGCATCTGAAAGAAAAATACGCTTCTGCGCAGCCCTACGGCGAGTGGCTGGACAGCAACCTGGTACAGTTAAAGGATCTGAAGATCCCCAATGAAAGAGTACCGGAGTTTTCCGCAGATGAGCGCAGAAAACTGCAGAAGTCCTTTGGATACAACTACGAGGAATACCGTACCTCCATCCTGCAGATGGCCCAGAACGGAGCCGAGGGTATCGGAGCCATGGGTATCGACACCCCGCTGGCGGCATTGTCTGAGGAGCATCCGCCGCTTTTTAACTATTTCAAGCAGCGGTTCGCCCAGGTTACCAATCCGCCCATCGACGCCATCCGTGAGGAAATCGTCACCTCTACCACCGTGTATGTGGGCAAGGAAGGAAATGTGCTGGAGGAGACCCCGGAAAACTGCAGACTGCTTCGCATCAACCATCCGATTCTGACGAACACGGATATCCTGAAGATTAAGAGCATGAAGGTTCCGGGCTTCAAGGTAGAAGTGATTCCGATTACCTATTATAAAAATACCAGCCTGAAGAAGGCCATGGATCGTTTGTATGTGGAGGCGGACCGTGCTTATCGGGACGGCGCGAATATCCTGATTATCTCCGACCGGGGCGTGGATGAGAACCATGTGGCGATTCCGTCCTTGCTTGCGGTATCCGGACTGAACCAGCATCTGGTTACCACCAAGAAGCGTACCGGCGTGGCGTTGATTCTGGAGAGCGGCGAGCCCAGAGAGGTACATCATTTCGCAGCACTTTTAGGCTACGGCGCCTGTGCTATCAACCCCTATCTGGCACAGGAGACCATCCGGGAACTGGTATCATGCAAGCTGCTGAATAAAGATTATTACGCAGCCGTAGACGATTATAACAGCGCGGTACTTCATGGCATCGTAAAAATCGCTTCCAAGATGGGTATTTCCACCATCCAGTCCTATCAGGGCTCCAAGATCTTCGAGGCCATCGGTATCGACAAGGATGTGGTGGACGAGTACTTCACCAATACCGTCAGCCGTGTGGGCGGCATCACTCTGGCAGACATTGAAAAACAGGCGGACGAGCTTCATTCCGCAGCCTTCGATCCCCTGGGACTGAATGTGGACCTGACGCTGGAGAGCGTGGGACGCCATAAGAGCAGAAGCGGCGGCGAGAAGCATCTGTACAATCCGCAGACCATCCATCTGCTGCAGGAGTCCACAAAGCGGGGCGACTACAAGATGTTCAAGGAATATACGGAGCTTATCAACGGGGAAAATAACCGCGGTTATCTCCGCAGGCTGATGGACTTCAACTATCCGAAGAAGGGCGTACCCATTGAGGAGGTAGAGAGCGTGGACTCCATCGTGACCCGGTTTAAGACCGGAGCCATGTCCTACGGATCCATCTCCCAGGAGGCCCATGAATGTCTGGCCATCGCCATGAACACTCTGCATGGCAAGTCCAACTCCGGTGAGGGCGGTGAGAGCCTGGAGCGTCTGGAAATCGGACCGGACGGCCTGAACCGCTGTTCTGCCATCAAGCAGGTGGCTTCGGGACGTTTCGGCGTAACCTCCAGGTATCTGGTCAGCGCCAAAGAGCTGCAGATCAAGATGGCCCAGGGCGCGAAGCCCGGTGAGGGCGGCCATCTGCCGGGCGGAAAGGTGTATCCGTGGATTGCCAAGACCCGTCACTCCACGCCGGGCGTGAGCCTGATTTCCCCGCCGCCTCATCACGATATCTATTCCATTGAGGATTTGGCGCAGCTGATTTATGATTTGAAGAATTCAAACCGGGACGCACGGATTTCTGTGAAGCTGGTTTCCGAGGCCGGCGTGGGAACTGTCGCAGCCGGTGTAGCCAAGGCCGGAGCCCAGGTTATCCTGATTTCCGGATACGACGGAGGTACCGGCGCGGCGCCCAGAAGCTCCATCCACAACGCGGGACTTCCCTGGGAGCTGGGACTGGCGGAGACTCACCAGACTTTGATCATGAATGGTCTGCGAAGCCGTGTCCGCATTGAGACCGACGGCAAGCTGATGACCGGAGAGGATGTGGCCATCGCGGCCATGCTGGGAGCCGAAGAGTTCGGCTTCGCCACAGCGCCGCTGGTAACCATGGGCTGCGTCATGATGCGTGTCTGCAACCTGGATACCTGCCCGGTGGGCGTGGCTACCCAGAACCCGGAGCTGAGAAAACGGTTCCGCGGAAAACCTGAATATGTCATCAACTTCATGCGCTTTATCGCGCAGGATCTCCGGGAGTACATGGCCCGTCTGGGCGTGCGCACCGTGGACGAGCTGGTGGGACGCTCCGACCTTCTGAAGGTCCGCGAGGGACTGACCGGCCGTCAGGCGGAGATTGACTTAAGCAACATCCTGAACAACCCGTTCGCAGGTAAGGGCCAGAAGGTTATCTTTGATCCAAAGCTGGTCTACAACTTCGAACTGGAGAAGACCCTGGATCAGAAGGTTCTGTTCAAGCAGCTGCTCCCGGCCCTGGAAAATGGCACCAAGCGCAGCATCGAGCTGGATGTGGGCAATACGGATCGTGCTTTCGGCACCATGTTTGGTTCTGAGATCACCAAGCGGTATCCGGAAGGCCTGGAAGAGGATACTTTTACGGTAAAATGTAAGGGCGCGGGCGGACAGAGCTTCGGAGCCTTTATCCCGAAGGGTCTGACTCTGGAACTGGAGGGCGACAGCAACGACTATTTCGGCAAGGGTCTGTCCGGCGGCAAGCTGGTGGTTTATCCGCCCAGAGGCGTACACTTCAAGCAGGATGAAAATATTATCATCGGAAATGTGGCTCTCTACGGCGCCACCAGCGGCAAGGCTTACATCAACGGCGTGGCCGGCGAGCGTTTCTGCGTCCGTAATTCCGGCGCGGTAGCAGTCGTCGAGGGCGTGGGCGACCACGGCTGCGAGTACATGACCGGTGGCCGGGTGGCCGTTATCGGCAAGACGGGCAAGAATTTCGCCGCAGGTATGAGCGGCGGCGTGGCTTATGTGCTGGATGAGGACCGCGACCTGTATACAAAGCTCAATAAGAGTATGGTTCTGATTCAGGAAGTGACCGATAAATACGACGTGCTGGAGCTGAAGGGCATGATCGAGGATCATGTGGCTTACACCAACTCCGAGAAGGGCAAGGAAATCCTGGCGAACTTTGGAGAGTATCTGCCCAAGTTCAAGAAGATTATTCCGCGGGATTACCAGCGGATGCTGATGACCATCGTCCAGATGGAGGAGAAGGGCTTAAGCAGCGAGCAGGCACAGATTGAAGCATTTTACGCAAACCAGCAGAAATAAGGAGGGGAGCATCATGGGAAAACCGACAGGATTTATGGAGTATGACCGGGTAAATCCGAAAGCCCAGTATCCGAAGGAACGTATCAAGCATTTTAATGAATTCCATACCCCTCTTTCCAAAGAGGAGCAGGAAAAACAGGGAGCGCGTTGCATGTCATGCGGCGTCCCCTTCTGCCAGGCAGGTATGATGATTGGTGGCATGGCTTCCGGCTGTCCGCTGCACAACCTGATCCCGGAGTGGAACGATTTACTGTATATGGGCAACTGGGAGCAGGCCTACAAGCGTCTGAAGCGCACCAGCAGCTTCCCGGAGTTCACGGGACGGGTGTGTCCGGCTCTCTGCGAGAAGGCCTGTACCTGCAACCTGAACGGCGATCCGGTATCCACCAAGAGTAACGAATTAGCCATCATTGAAAATGCCTACAAAGAGGGCTACGCCGTACCGACGCCGCCCACGAACCGTACCGGCAAGAAGATCGCGATTATCGGAAGCGGTCCTTCGGGACTGGCAGCAGCGGATCAGCTGAATCACAGAGGCCATTCTGTGACGGTGTTCGAGCGCTTTGACCGGGTAGGCGGACTTCTCCGCTATGGCATTCCGAATATGAAGCTGGAGAAGCACATCATTGATCGGAAAATCGACATGATGAAGGCTGAGGGCGTGGAATTTGTAGTCAATACGGATGTAGGTAAGGATAAGAAGGCGGCAGAGATTCTGAAGGATTACGATCGTGTGATTCTGACCTGCGGCGCTTCCAATCCCCGGGACATCAAGGTGCCGGGCCGAGAGCTGAAGGGAATTTATTTCGCGGTAGATTTCCTCCGGGCCACCACCAAGAGTCTGCTGGATTCCAATTTCGCTGACAAGAAATTCATTTCCACCAAAGGGAAGAACGTGATGGTCATCGGCGGAGGCGACACCGGAAATGACTGTGTGGGAACCTCTATCAGACTTGGCGCAAAATCCGTCATCCAGCTGGAAATGATGCCGAAGGCTCCGGATACCCGGACTCCGAATAATCCCTGGCCCGAATGGCCGAAGGTCTGCAAGACCGATTACGGCCAGGAGGAAGCTATCGCTATGTTTGGCTCCGACCCGCGTATCTATACCACCACCGTTAAGGAGTTCATCGGCGACAAGGCTGGTAATCTGAAGAAAGCCGTCTGCTGCAAGCTGGAGAGTAAGACGGACGAGAAGACCGGCCGTATGATGATGGTACCCATCGAGGGCAGTGAGTTCACCCTGGATGTGGACGTGGTGCTGATCGCCGCAGGCTTCCTGGGAAGCCAGGACTATGTAACCAAGGCCTTTGGCGTGGAGGTCAATGCCAGAACCAATGTCAACACCGCTCCGGGCCAGTACAAGACCAACGTGGACCGGGTCTTCACCGCAGGAGACATGCACCGGGGTCAGTCCCTGGTAGTTTGGGCCATCCGCGAGGGCCGAGAGGCCGCCTGCGCGGTGGACCTGGATCTGATGGGATATACGAGCCTGCAGGTGCAGTAAATAAACAGCGGGAGAAAGAGAAGCGTCAAAAACTTCTCTTTCTTTTTACGTTCTGATTTTAAATGAGAAAAATCTGCGGATTGGAAATTATGATTAATGGATAATCAGAATCCTGAATTGACAAGGAAAATTTAACGCTATATAGTAAGGAATAGGATAGATTTTAGTAACTGTTCAGGTACTGAATAGTTACAAATTTTATTCCAAAGAATCAATGGAGGTAAAACAATGAAAAAAGTTATCGCTACAACCAATGCACCCGCAGCCATCGGCCCCTATTCCCAGGCCATCGAGTATAATGGTATGGTATACGCATCCGGCCAGATTCCGGTAAACCCGGCTACCGGCGAGGTAGAGTCTGACAACATCGAGGGTCAGGCAGATCAGTCCCTGAAGAATGTGGGAGCTATCTTAAAAGAGGCAGGTCTCGACTACAGCAACGTGATCAAGACCACCTGTTTCCTGGCAGACATCGCGGATTTTGCCAAGTTCAACGAGGTATACAGCCGCTATTTTAAGGAAGAGGCTCCGGCCAGATCCTGCGTGGCAGTGAAGGACCTGCCCAAGGGCGTGCTGTGCGAGGTAGAGGTTATCGCGGGAAGATAAAAAATGAGATGAAAGAGGGAGCGCTGGGAGGCGCTTCCTTTTTTCGTTACGCTCCGCACAGCTCGCTCAGAGGATGAAAGGTATACCCCATCTCTTCCCATTTCGTCAGTAATTCATCGAGAATCTCCCCATTGGTTTTCGAGGTATTGTGAAGCAGCACCACGGCGCCCGGGTGGACGCGGGTCAGGAGCTTGTCGAAGGCCTGCTCATGGGTGGGCTGGTCATCCTGCTTCCAGTCCACGTAGGCCAGGCTCCAGAAGAAGGTGCGATAGCCCAGATCTTTGGCCATCTGCAGATTCTTTTCGCTGTAAATGCCCTGGGGCGGCCGATAGTATTTCGAGATGGGCTCGCCGGTCACTTCCTGGTAAAGAGCTTCCAGGGACTTCAGCTCCTTCGCGAAGTCCGCTTCGGTACTGATTTTGGACATATCCGGGTGGTGGTAAGTATGATTGCCCACCGTATGTCCCTCTGCCAGCATCCGTTTTACCAGATCCGGGCTGGTATCCAGATAATTGCCCACCACGAAGAAGGTGGCGGGGGCGTCGTGCTTCTTCAGGGCGTCCAGAATGGCGGGCGTATTCCCATTTTCAAATCCGCAGTCAAAGGTCAGATAAATCTTTTTTTCATCCGTTTCTTCTATGTAATAGGCATTGTACTCCCGGAGAGCTGCCGGGGACGCGTTCCCGGTGGGCTGTGCGCCGGGTTCGCCAAAGCCCAGTCCCCAGCTGGTGGAAGCTGCTCCGGATACAGGGAGTAGTGCAGCACTTCCGTCCGAAATGCGCGCGACGCCCTGACCGCCGAAATAGGCCAGGGTCAGCAGCAGGGCAATCCCGCACAGGCGCAGGAACAGGTGAGCAGACATGGAAGCGACAGGTTTCATGGGCAGACTCCTTCGACTTGTAGTTTTACAGTATATGTGAAAATCAGAAGGTATATGAACGCAGGATTGCGTTCACAGGAAACCGCATTTCACAGTTTTTCCATAATTCTCCCATAATCTGAACACAAAGTTCCGATATGATAACAGCATCAACAGAAGAATAAAAGCATTGACGCCGGATGCGGAAGGCTTTCGGGGCGTAAATGGAGGTATAAGATTATGAAGTATGCGAAATTGTTGGCGATGGGTTGTGCTGTGGCATTGGCGACAGTGGGAATGACCGGTTGTACAAAGACAACGGCAGATAGCACACAGACGTCTGAGGCAGAAGAGAGCGAGAGCGTAACTGCGCAGGTGACAGCGGTAGACGGCAATACGGTGACGGCGGACCTGGGCGCGATGGCCAGCGGGGAAGCACCGGAGAAACCGGACGGAGAGAGTACAGACGGGGAAGCTCCAGAGAAACCGGATGGAGAGGCACCGAGCGGTGAGGCTCCCGCAAAGCCGGACGGAGACAGCTCAGACAGCCAGGCACCTTCGGATAATGGCAGTGGAAACGGTGGCGCGCCAAACGGAGCCCCGGACGGCCAGGGTCAGGCGCCTTCCATGTTCACCGCCTCCGGCGAGTTCATCACATTTACATTGACGGATGACACACAGATTACGGTAGAACAGCAGGACGGTAAGACCACAGATGGAACGGCAGCTGACATCAAAGAGGGCAGCGTCCTGGAATTGAGCCTGGACGCAGACAACAATGCGCTGATGGTGGTTGTGAAGAACGCAGGCGGTCCGGGTGCGGGCGGTAACGGAGATCCCGGCCAGAGCAGCGACGCTTCCAACGGAACGGCGGCAACTACGATAGATTCCGACACCACTGCAGACGGCAAAACCTACAGCTCCACCGGAGACGATGAGAATGCCCTCCGGGTGGACGGAGCCACAGCAGAGCTTACGAATATCACGGTAAATAAGACGGAAGGTTCTTCCTCCAGCGCCGACAATGGAGATTTCTATGGCATGAACGCAGGCCTGCTGGCCCAGAATGGAGCCAATGTTACCATAAAAAATGCCACGGTGAATACCAGTGTGAAGAACGGCAACGGCGTATTTAGCTACGGAACCGGAACCACGGTCAATATTTCTGATTCCACCATCCGTACTACCGGCGACTGTTCCGGCGGCATTCAGACCACCGGCGGCGGAACCACCAACGCAGCCAATCTGGATGTGGAAACCCAGGGAAACTCTTCCGCAGCCATCCGCAGTGACCGGGGCGGCGGAACTGTGGATGTCAAGGGCGGCAGCTATGTGACCAACGGCACCGGAAGCCCGGCAGTCTACAGTACCGCGGACGTCAGCGTATCCGACGCAACACTGATTGCCAACAACAGTGAAGCCGTGGTCGTAGAGGGCAAGAATTCAGTCTCCCTGACAGACTGCAATGTGACCGGCAATATGACCGGCACCTACGGGGATGACAGTGAGAATATCCATAACATTATGATTTACCAAAGCATGTCCGGAGACGCAGAGGTAGGAGAGGCTAACTTTACGGCGGAGGGTGGCGTTATCACGGCAAAGAGCGGCGACATGTTCTATGTGACCAACACAGACTGTGCCATTTCTCTTAAAAACGTGGTATTCAAGCTGGCAAATGAGGTATTTTTAAGAGTCGAGGGTAATTCTTCCAGCAGAGGCTGGGGAAAGGAAGGCGCGAATGGCGGCGATGTGGTTCTGGACGCGGCGGATCAGGAGATTGACGGCCAGATTCTGGTGGATGACATTTCCACTTTGAAGCTGAATTTGACGGAGGGCAGCAGCTTTACCGGCTGTATCAATCCGGACGGCGCAGAGGGCACCGTAGACGTGACCTTAAGTAAGGATTCCACCTGGACACTGACCGGCGACAGCTACGTGAGCAGCTTCACCGGGAGTACGGATAACGTGATAGCAAACGGTTATCACCTTTATGTGGATGGTGAGCAGGTGCTGTAAACCCGCTCGATGTGCATGGCCAGATAGCCGATCTCCATCTCGTCGAAGGTAAGACCGGTGGAAGCGGCCAGACGGTCGCAGACAGAGGTGGCTAGGGCGTAGGATTTGGGAAATTTAACAGACATATAGTCGTTCATATTCACCTTCAGATCTTCGCCGGTGACACCCCGGGCGACCATGTATTTGATATGATTCATGAGACGATTGTAGGCAAGGGAGAGTACGTCGATGTGCTCTCCTGTTTCCTGCTCCAGCATGTCGACGCACTCCCGGACGGCCTGTGCGGTCTGCATGGCCATGGAGATCTTCTCATCCTCGATGGCAGAGTGGACGTGGAGAGCCACGTAGCCCACCTCGTGGTCGTCGAGGGAGAGACCCAGACGATCGCGGAACAAATCCTTGATAAGGAGAGCCGTTTTAAATTCACTGTGGAATAGGGTGCGGATGTCGTCGGTCAGAGGATTGCTGATCTGTTCGCCGTTTCGGACCCGGGAGGCTGCGAAGGACAGATGATCGGCCAGGGGCAGCATGACCCGGCGATCCACGGTGCCGAAGCGGCTTTCGGCTTCCCGCATAACCGCGTCGGCCATCTCGATAAATTCCGGAGCCACATTCCGGGCCAGAGATTTCGCGGAACCCCGTTCCGTATCATCTGCCAACCGGTACATGGACGCCCCTTCCGGCTTCTCAAACCGCTCCGAGACCTTCTTCCCGAAGCCAAGCCCCTTTCCCAGCAATACATATTCCTGATTATCATCCATATCAATGGCGATGACGCCGTTATTATTCAGAACTCTGCTCACCCGATACATAATGGAATCTCCCCCGTAAACGATGTTAAAATTATGGTAACAAATAGAAGGAAAAATGTAAAGGGGAGAACGGAAAGGAAATATTTTTTGTTCGGCTGCAACTGACTCGGCTGCAACCGAATAAAATTTGTTATAAAATCACGAGCAATTTGAAAAATCCGCTTGACTTTCCGGTAAATCATGTTGTATACTCACCTTGCATTAAGTGTGTAACTGTTCGGCAGGCATTAACTTGGCATAGATATCACAAATATTTTTGTATGTTTATGTAGGGTTACTGTCTTTTTTTGTGCCTAAAAATCCGGTTATCCGGAGAATCGGGATTTGACCGCACAGATGAATAAGCTCTTGCATAAACGTCAAAAATAAGATTGCATTTCAAGGAGAGAGAAAACAATGAAAGACAAGATTTTTGGCGTATTGCAGCGGGTGGGACGCTCCTTCATGCTTCCCATCGCCATTCTCCCGGTAGCGGGTCTCTTACTGGGTATCGGCAGTTCTTTTACCAATGAAACCACCATTGCCACCTATGGCCTGACTGCCATTCTGGGCAAGGGTACCATTTTAAATTCCCTGTTAATTATCATGAATCAGGTGGGCAGCGCCGTGTTCAATAACCTGCCGCTGATCTTCGCCGTGGGCGTAGCCATCGGTATGGCCTACAAAGAGAAAGAAGTATCCGCCCTTTCCGCACTGATTGCCTTCTTCGTTATGAATACTGCCATTAACGCCATGCTGCAGGTCAACGGTGAGATTCTGGCCGATGGAACCATTTCTGCGGATGTGCTGGAAGGAACCATCACCTCCGTGTGCGGCATCCAGTCCTTGCAGATGGGCGTCTTCGGCGGTATCATCGTGGGCCTTGGTGTAGCGGCTCTGCACAACCGCTTCCATATGATTGAGCTTCCGAACGCCTTATCCTTCTTCGGCGGCTCCCGTTTCGTCCCGATTATTTCTACGGTAGTATATATGTTCGTCGGCATCGCCATGTACTTCGTATGGCCGGTGGTACAGAACGGCATCTACGCCCTGGGCGGCCTGGTAACCGGCAGCGGCTACATCGGAACCCTGATTTTCGGTATTATCAAGCGTGCGCTGATTCCCTTCGGACTGCATCACGTATTCTACATGCCCTTCTGGCAGACTGCAGTGGGAGGCACCATGGAAGTGGCAGGACAGCTGGTACAGGGCGGCCAGAACATCTTCTTCGCCCAGCTTGCTGATTCCGCCAACGTGGCGCACTTCAGCGCAGACGCAACCCGTTACTTCTCCGGCGAGTTTATTTTCATGATCTTCGGTCTGCCGGGCGCAGCCCTGGCCATGTATCAGTGCGCAAAGCCGGAAAAGAAAAAACAGGCAGGCGGCCTTCTGCTGTCCGCAGCTCTGGCCTGCATGTTCACCGGAATCACAGAGCCCCTGGAGTTTTCCTTCCTGTTCGTAGCGCCGGCCCTGTTCGCCGTACAGGTAATCCTGGCCGGTTCCGCCTACATGATTGCCCATATGCTGAACGTTGCCGTAGGTCTGACCTTCTCCGGCGGCTTCCTGGATCTGTTTCTGTTCGGAATCCTGCAGGGAAATGAGAAGACAAGCTGGCTTCGCATCATCCCGGTGGGCATTATTTACTTCATCCTGTACTATGTGATCTTCACCTTCCTGATCAAGAAATTCGACTTCAAGACCCCGGGCCGTGAGGACGACGATGAGGAAACCAAACTGTATACAAAAGCAGATGTAAACGCGAAAAACGCGGCAAATAATACAACTTCCGGCACAACTTCCGCCGACCCGGTCAGCGAGACCATCACCAGAGGCCTGGGCGGCAAAGCCAACATCACCGGCGTAGACTGCTGCGCCACCAGACTGCGCCTTACCGTAGCAGATTCATCTAAAGTAAATGAGGCCCTGATTAAAACCACCGGATCCCGCGGCATCATCATCAAAGGCCAGGGCGTCCAGATCATCTACGGACCCCAGGTAACGGTTATCAAGGCAAAGCTGGAGACTTATCTGGAGACTGCGCCGGATACCTTCGAAGAGGAAACCGCGGCGGAGAGTACAGACACAGCATTCACCACAGAAGCTACAGAGGAAGCAGCAGCGTCCGCAGAAGAAAGTATCGTTTCCACCACCATCATTTCCAGCCCCATCACCGGATTGGCTACCGCTCTGGAGAACGTGCCGGATGAAGGCTTCGCAGGCAAAATGATGGGCGACGGCGCAGCCGTAACCCCAGAAGATGCCATCATCTGCGCACCGGAAGACGGCGAGGTAGTCTTCGTGTTCGACACAAAGCATGCCATCGGCTTCCAGACGGACAGCGGAGTAGCCCTGCTTCTCCACATCGGCATCGACACTGTAAATTTGAACGGAGAAGGCTTTGAAGTCTTCGTAGAAAACGGCCAGAAGGTCAAGAAAGGCGAACCGCTCATGAAGATCGACATCGACTTCCTGAAGAGCCACGCGCCTTCCCTCTGCTCCCCGGTACTCTGCACCGAGCTTGCCCCGAACCAGCGCATCCGCCAGATCGGCGACGGCGAGATCAAAGCAGGCGAGCCTCTGTTTGCAGTGGAGACCCTGGCATAACCCATTTATAATATATAAAAAAGCGATCCACCCCGTAGGATAATACATTCTTTTTATTGAAAACGTATATCCCTGCCGGGACAGAAAAAATATCCCCCAGAGGGAACGTTAGCTCATTTTCCGTAGGGACGAGCAGGTTGGCAGCATCTGAAGGAGGCCCTGTTTGAGGGCCTTGGCCCGAGTTGGCCGGTCAGATGCGAATAAGCCGCCTGCGAGGAGTAGGAAAATGTGCGTGTTCCCGACGGGGGATATTTTTTCTGTCCCGGCAGTACACAACATGAAAAAAAATGCATCTCCCAGTTGAAAAAACACGATTTATGTTCTATAGTAATAATAATACGGAATTTTCTACACTAAAGTAACGCATCAAAGGGGAGATGAAAAAATGAACTTAAACTTAGCAGTCATATCCGGCGACGGCATTGGGCCGGAGGTCGTGCGGGAGGCAAGAAAAGTCCTTGACCGCATCGCAGAAAAATATGGACATGAGATTCATTACACAGATTTACTGATGGGCGGAGCATCCATCGACGTTCACGGCGTACCGCTCACCGACGAAACCATCGAAAGCGCCAAAAAGAGCGACGCAGTTCTCATGGGCTCCATCGGCGGCAACGCAGCCACCTCGCCCTGGTACAAGCTGCCGGCAGACCGTCGCCCCGAGGCAGGGCTTTTAAAGCTTCGTAAATCCTTAGGCCTGTTCGCAAATCTGCGCCCGGCTATCCTGTATAAAGAGCTCCAGGACGCCTGCCCGCTCCGCAAGGACATCAGCGACAAGGGCTTCGATCTGATGATCATGCGCGAGCTGACCGGAGGTCTCTACTTTGGAGCCAGAGAGACAAAAGAGGTAGACGGCGTCATGACTGCCATCGACACCCTGACCTATAACGAGCATGAAATCCGCCGTATCGCAAAGCGCGCCTTCGACATCGCGGGCAAGCGCAGAAGGAAAGTATGCAGTGTAGATAAAGCCAACGTGCTGGATTCTTCCAGACTCTGGAGAAAAGTCGTGGAAGAAGTGGCAAGGGAATACCCGGATATCGAGCTGACTCATATGCTGGTAGACAACTGCGCCATGCAGCTGGTCAAAGACCCGGCCCAGTTTGACGTCATCCTGACCGAGAATATGTTTGGTGATATCCTCTCCGATGAAGCCAGCATGGTAACCGGTTCCATCGGAATGCTGGCCAGTGCCAGCCTGAACGACACCAAATTCGGTCTTTACGAGCCAAGTGGCGGATCCGCCCCGGACATCGCGGGACAGAATATTGCGAACCCCATCGCAACCATCCTGTCCGCAGCTATGATGCTGCGTTACAGCTTCGACCTGGATAAAGAGGCAGACGCCATTGAGCAGGCCGTCCAGCAGGTACTGACAGAGGGGTACCGCACCGGAGACATTATGTCCGAAGGCTGCAAGAAGGTAGGAACCACAGAGATGGGCGACCTGATTGCAGAGAGAGTATAATACAGTATTTATTATAGAAGGAGAACGAAAAGATGAGAAGTGACGCAGTAAAAGAGGGTATGCAGCAGGCGCCCCACCGCAGTCTGTTTAACGCGCTGGGCCTGACAGAAGAAGAGATGAAGAAGCCGTTGGTCGGCATCGTGAGTTCCTATAATGAGATCGTACCGGGACATGTGAACCTGGATAAAATCGTAGAAGCCGTAAAGATTGGCGTTGCCATGGGCGGCGGTACTCCGATTGTATTTCCGGCTATCGCAGTCTGCGACGGCATCGCCATGGGGCATGTGGGCATGAAATACTCCCTGGTAACCCGTGACCTGATTGCCGATTCCACCGAGTGTATGGCTATGGCTCATCAGTTCGACGCCCTGGTTATGGTGCCGAACTGTGACAAGAATGTGCCGGGACTTCTGATGGCAGCAGCCCGTATCAATGTGCCGACCGTTTTCGTCAGCGGCGGCCCCATGCTGGCAGGTCATGTACACGGCCAGAAGCGTAGTCTTTCCAGCATGTTCGAGGCAGTGGGCTCCTACGCGGCAGGCACCATGACTGAGGAGGACGTAAAAGAGTTCGAGGCAAAGGTTTGTCCCACCTGCGGTTCCTGCTCCGGTATGTATACCGCCAACAGCATGAACTGTCTGACTGAGGCGCTGGGCATGGGCCTTCCGGGAAATGGAACCATTCCGGCTGTCTACTCCGAGCGAATCAAGCTTGCGAAGCACGCAGGCATGCAGGTCATGGAGCTGTGGAAAAAGAATATCCGTCCCCGTGACATTATGACAAAGGAAGCGTTCCTGAACGCCCTGACTGTGGATATGGCTCTGGGCTGCTCCACCAACAGTATGCTGCATCTTCCGGCCATCGCCCATGAGGCAGATGTGGATCTGAATATGGAGATTGCCAACGAGATGAGCGCCAAAACTCCGAACCTGTGCCACCTGGCGCCGGCAGGCCCCACTTACATGGAAGACCTGAACGAGGCAGGCGGCGTATACGCAGTTATGAACGAATTAAATAAGAAGAACCTGCTGAACACAGATCTGATTACCGTAACCGGCAAGACCGTCGGTGAAAACATTGCAGGCTGTATAAACCGTAACCCGGAGGTCATCCGACCCATTGACAATCCATACAGCGAGATCGGCGGTATCGCCGTTCTGAAGGGCAACCTGGCGCCGGATACCGGCGTGGTAAAGCGTTCCGCAGTGGTGCCGGAAATGATGGTCCATGAGGGACCGGCCCGCGTCTTCGACTGTGAGGAGGACGCTATCGCAGCTATCAAGGGCGGCAAGATCGTGGCAGGCGACGTGGTTGTTATCCGCTACGAGGGACCCAAGGGCGGCCCGGGCATGAGAGAGATGCTGAACCCGACTTCCGCCATCGCAGGTATGGGTCTGGGCTCCACGGTGGCACTGATTACCGATGGCCGTTTCAGCGGCGCGTCCAGAGGCGCGTCTATCGGACACGTATCTCCGGAAGCAGCCGTAGGCGGACCGATTGCCCTGGTAGAAGAGGGCGATCGTATCCTCATTGATATTCCGAACAACAAGCTGGAGGTTCTGGTATCTGACGAGGAACTGGCAGCCAGAAAGGCGAAATGGCAGCCGCGTGAGCCGAGGGTCACTACAGGCTATCTGGCGCGCTACGCGAAAATGGTAACCTCCGGAAACAGAGGAGCAATACTGGAGAAATAGTTTAGTCATGCGTTTGTATGGGCTAAACGTACCAGTTAATATGAATAAAGGGGAGAGCAAATATGGAACTGACAGGTTCACAGATCTTAGTAGAATGTCTCAAAGAGCAGGGCGTAGACACGGTTTTCGGTTACCCGGGCGGAGCCATTCTGAATGTATACGATGAATTATATAAGCACAGCGATGAGATTCGTCATATTCTGACCTCTCACGAGCAGGGCGCGTCCCATGCGGCGGACGGCTATGCCAGAGCCACCGGCAAGGTAGGCGTATGTCTGGCCACATCCGGCCCGGGTGCCACCAATCTGGTTACCGGTATCGCTACCGCGTACATGGATTCTGTACCCATAGTAGCCATTACCTGCAACGTGGGAAAAGGACTGTTGGGAAGAGATTCCTTCCAGGAGGTAGATATTTCCGGTATTACCATGCCGATTACCAAGCATAACTTTATTATTAAGGATGCAGAAGCACTGGCCCCGGCTCTTCGCAAGGCCTTCGATATCGCCAGAAGCGGACGTCCCGGTCCGGTCCTGGTGGACATCACCAAGAATGCCACCGCGGATAAGACCGACTATGAATATAAGAAGCCGGAAGAGCCCAAGCGCGTAACGGATACTATCAAAGATGAGGATATCGAAAAAGCCCTGGAAATGATTCGGGAGGCAGAGCGTCCGTTCATCTTTGTGGGCGGAGGTTCTGTTATCTCCGGCGCATCCGAAATGGTAAATATCTTTGCCCATAAGGTCAACGCTCCGGTCTGTGATTCCCTGATGGGAAAGGGCGCGTTCAACGGCACCGACCCGCTGTACACCGGCATGCTGGGTATGCACGGAACCAAGGCGTCCAATTTCGGCGTAGCCCACTGCGATCTGCTGATTACCCTGGGCGCGCGTTTCAGCGACCGTGTCACCGGCGACACCAGCCGATTTGCAAAGAAAGCAAAGATTCTCCAGATCGACATCGATCCGGCGGAGATCAACAAGAATGTCCTGGTAAGCGGCAGCGTCATCGGCGATGTGAAATCCGTGCTGGAAATCCTGAACGCGAAGCTTCCGGATATGAAGCATGACGCATGGATAGAAGAGGTAGAAGCCCTGAAGAATAAATATCCGCTGAAATTTGACGACGACCGTCTGACAGGCCCCTATGTGGTAGAAGAATTGTACCGCGTAACAAAGGGCGACGCCATTATCACCACCGAGGTTGGTCAGAACCAGATGTGGGCGGCACAGTATTATAAGTACAAGGGGCCGAGAACCTTCCTGACCTCGGGAGGACTGGGAACCATGGGCTATGGCCTGGGAGCCGGCATCGGAGCCAAGATTGGCTGCCCGGAAAAAACGGTAGTCAATGTGGCAGGCGACGGCTGCTTCCGCATGAATATGAATGAAATTGCGACGGCAGCCCGCTATCAGGTACCGATCATCGAGTTAGTACTGAATAACCATGTGCTGGGTATGGTACGTCAGTGGCAGACCCTGTACTATGGACAGCGCTATTCCGCCACCGTCTTAAACGATCAGGTGGATTTCGTAAAGCTGGCAGAGGCCATGGGCGCAGTCGGTATGCGTGTGACAAAGAAGGAAGAAGTCGCTCCGGCGCTGGAGAAGGCCATTGCCATGGGCCGTCCGGTGGTGCTGGAGTGTGTCATCGACAGTGATGACAAGGTGTTCCCGATGATGTCTCCGGGAGCCCCGCTGGAGGATACCTTTGATGCGGACGATTTAAATCAGAAGTAAGACATCAAAAAAACGAGTGGAGTAAAAAGTGAAAAAATGATAGCGGTAATAAAACGGATACGCTGGTATCTCTGGGTGTTAATTGTTCTTGTGGTGGCATACGTGGGAGTTTCCATTTATTTTATGGAACATTTCTTTACGGGTACCGAGGTCAACGGAGTGAACGCGGATCTGTATACAGTGAAACAGGTGAACGAGCTGCTGCTTTCTCAGGCAAACGCTTACACATTAACCATTACGGAGCGGGGCGGCGACACCGTCACCCTGACCCCGGAAAAGCTTGGCATGAGCTTCTCTGAGGGCGATACCGTCCGGACGCTGAAGCGGAAGCAGAACGGTTTTCTATGGCCCAGAATGTTCTGGCAGAAGGATCTGTACCAGATTGGACCGGAGATCAGCTACGATGAGGATGCCTTTGATGCTGCAGTGAATTCCTGCATGAAAAAGGGCGCTTCTCCGGAAAATGCCTGGGTGGAAATGACGGAGGATGGCTACAAGATACATAAAGAGGAGCAGGGTGCCGAGCTTGATTGGGAAGCCTTAAGCGGCCAGATCCGCATTGCTTCCGAAAGCCTGATAGAGACCCTTGATCTGGATGAGGCAGGCTGCTATGTGGAGCCTCAGATTACTACAGAATCAGAAGAAATTACATCGCTGACAGCACAGCTTGATGAATGGCTGGGAGCGTCTGTCACTTATACCTTTGGAAAACAGAGTGATGTGGTGGACAAATCCGTTATCAGCGGTTTTATTACCATTGATGATGATTACAAGGCAACACTTTCGGAGCAGGCTGTGACCGATTGGGTGACGGAGCTTGCAAAGGAGCGCGACACCTACAAGCAGGCCCGCAGCTTCAACAGTACGCTGCGCGGTACCATTACGGTAAAGGGTGGCAATTACGGCTGGCAGATTGATAAAGCGACCGAGAGCGCAGCACTTCTCGCTTCTATTGAAAAGGGTGAGACTGTCACAAAGGAGCCGGCGTACAGTCATAAGGGAAATACCTGGGATGGACCCAACGGCGACATCGGAAGCACCTATATCGAGGTAGATATGGGAGCGCAGCATATGTGGTGCTATAAAAATGGTACCCTGGTGGTTGATACCGATGTGGTAACCGGCAATATCAGCCGTGGTTACAATACGCCGGCTATCGTGTCCCAGATCCAGTATAAGACCCGTAACGCAGTGCTGAAGGGCGATAACTACCGTACGCCGGTAAATTACTGGATGCCCTTCTACGGCAATTACGGAATCCATGACGCGTACTGGCGTGCCGAGTTTGGCGGAGAGGTCTATCTGACCAATGGCTCCCATGGCTGTGTCAATACACCACCGGCAGCTATGGCGCAGGTATATGCCAATATGGAAACCGGAACGCCGGTAGTACTGTATTACTAAAAAACATTGACAACAGTTTAACAGAGTAATAGAATAAAGGAAATTATAACACATACGTAAAGGCCCGGCGATAGTCAGGAAGTTCTGAATTATCTGCCGGGCCATGAGTGAAAACGGGAGGAATGAAAACATGAGTCGTGTGTACAATTTTTCAGCAGGACCGGCCGTAATGCCGGAAGAAGTTTTACGCGAGGCAGCAGATGAGATGCTGGACTACAAGGGAACGGGAATGTCTGTGATGGAGATGTCACACCGATCCAAGGCTTTCGAGAATATCATCAATGAGGCAGAACAGGATCTGCGCGATTTGATGCAGATCCCGGACAATTACAAGGTGCTGTTCATGCAGGGCGGCGCGCATTTGCAGTTCGCGGCGATTCCCATGAACCTGATGAAAAATAAGGTGGCGGATTACATCATTACCGGACAGTGGGCAAAGAAAGCATTGAAAGAGGCGCAGATCTACGGACAGGCAAACGCTATCGCGTCATCCGAGGATAAAACCTTCTCTTATATTCCGGATTGCTCCGATCTGCCGATCAGCCCGGACGCAGATTATGTATATATCTGCGAGAACAACACCATCTACGGAACCAAGTTCCATACCCTGCCGGATACCAAGGGCAAGACTCTGGTATCTGATATTTCCTCCTGTTTCTTATCCGAGCCGGTAGACGTAAGCAAATATGGTCTGATCTACGGCGGCGTACAGAAAAATGTGGGTCCCGCAGGCATGGCCATCGTCATCATCCGGGAGGATTTGATTACCGAGGATGTGCTTCCGTACACGCCGACTTATATGAAGTACAAGATCCATGCGGATGCCAATTCTCTTTACAACACTCCGAACTGCTACTGCATCTACATGTGCGGCAAGGTTTTCAAATGGCTGAAGAAGCAGGGCGGTCTGGAAGTGATGAAGGCGAGAAATGAAGAAAAGGCAAAGGTTCTCTATGACTTCCTGGATTCCAGTAAGCTGTTCAAGGGCACGGTCCGCAAAGAAGACCGTTCTATTATGAATGTACCGTTTGTAACCGGTGACAAGGATCTGGACGCCAAATTTATCAAGGAGGCCACCGAGGCAGGCTTTGTGAACCTGAAGGGTCACAGAACCGTTGGCGGCATGCGCGCAAGCATCTACAATGCTATGCCGATCGAGGGCGTCAAGGCTCTGGTAGAGTTTATGAAGAAGTTTGAGGAGGAAAACTAAGCCATGTATCAGTACAAATGCATGAATCAGATCGCGCAGTTCGGTCTGAATCATTTCACAGAGGATTATAAGCAGACCGAGAATATGGAGGAGGCGGACGCACTGCTGGTCAGAAGCGCGGCGCTTCATGAGGTAGAATTCCCGGAAAATCTGAAGGCTATTGCCCGTGCAGGAGCCGGTGTAAATAACATTCCGCTTACCAAATGTGCGGATCAGGGTATCGTTGTATTCAATACACCGGGAGCCAATGCCAACGGCGTTAAGGAGCTGGTACTGGCAGGTATGCTGCTGGCAGCCAGAGATATCGTGGGCGGCGTCAACTGGGTGCAGTCCGAGCGTATGAACGAGGATATCAGTAAGCTTGCGGAAAAGCAGAAGAAGCAGTTTGCAGGCCATGAGATTCAGGGCAAGAAGCTGGGTATCATCGGTCTTGGCGCCATCGGCGTGCAGGTGGCAAACGCAGCCACACATCTTGGCATGGAAGTACTGGGCTATGACCCGTATATCTCCGTAGAGGCAGCCTGGAATCTGTCCCGCAATATCCGTCACATTACCAATGTGGACGATATCTATAAAGAGTGTGATTACATCACCATTCATGTGCCGCTTCTGGACAGCACAAAGGGTATGATCAATGCAGAGGCCATCGAGAAGATGAAGGACGGCGTAGTAGTTCTGAACTATGCCCGGGATCTTCTGGTAGACGAGAAGGCTATGGTGGACGCGCTGAAGAAGGGAAAAGTAGCCCGCTATATGACTGATTTCCCGAACACCACCACCGCAGGCGCGAAGGGTATGATCGTAACCCCACATCTGGGCGCTTCCACGGAGGAAGCAGAGGAGAACTGTGCGCGTATGGCGGTGAAGGAAGTTCGCTGCTATCTGGAGCACGGCAACATTCAGCACTCCGTCAACTATCCGGACTGCGACATGGGTATCCCTAGTTATCCGGCGCGTGTGGCTATCTGCCATAAGAATGTCAAAAATATGCTGAGCCAGTTCACTACCATTCTCGGCGACGCCAACTACAATATCGGCAATATGACCAATAAGAGCCGCGGTGACTACGCGTACTCCATGTTCGATCTGGAAAGTCCGGCAAGCCCGGAGCTTATCGAGAAGCTTGAAGCCGTAGACGGCGTTCTGAAAGTGCGGGTGATCTGCTAATGGCAGAGATCAGAACTTTTCGCGGCATCCGGCCCGCAGCCGGAAAAGAGGCAGATATCGCGGCGCTTCCCTATGATGTATACAATCGGGAAGAGGCAAGAAAGGCCGTAGAGGGAAAGCCCCTGACCTTCCTTCGTATCGACCGCGCGGAGACGCAGCTTTCCGAAGAGACAGATATCTATGCACCGGAGGTGTATCAGAAAGCAAAAGAGCTGCTCTGGGGCATGGTAGAGAACGGTGATTTCGTGCAGGACGACAAGCCCTGTTATTATCTCTATGAGCTGACCATGAACGGCCGCAGTCAGACCGGCATTGTGGCCTGCGCTTCCATTGACGATTATCTGAACGGTATGATCAAGAAGCATGAGAATACCCGTCGGGAGAAGGAAGAAGATCGTGTGCGTCACGTGGACATCTGCGACGCCCAGACCGGCCCGATTTTCCTGGCTTACCGGAATCAGGAGAACCTGAAAAAAATTGTGGCGGACGTAAAGACGGGCGCGGCTCTGTTTGACTTCACCTCGGAGGACGGGATCCGTCATCGAGGCTGGAAGATAGCGGATACAGAGAAAATCAGCGCCATCTATGAGGCCTTTCATCAGATGAACGCCCTCTATATCGCTGACGGCCATCACCGGGCGGCTTCCGCTGTGCGTGTGGGCGTAAAGCGTCGGGAGGAGCATCCGGGCTATACCGGCGAGGAGGAGTTTAACTACTTCCTGTCCGTGATTTTTCCGGATGACGAGTTGATGATTATGGACTACAACCGTGTGGTCCGCGATCTGAACGGCCTGACGCCGGAGGAATTTTTAAGCGGGATCAAAAAGGTCTTTGATGTGGAAACGTTGGACAAGGCAGAGCATCCGAAGAGGAAAGGACAGGTGACTCTGTTCCTGGAGGACAAATGGTATCTGCTGACCCTGAAGCCGGAATATGGGAACTGTGATCCGGTGGAGGGTTTGGATGTATCCATTTTGCAGAAGCAGATTCTGGAGCCGGTTCTGGGCATTCAGGATCCGAAGACAGACAAGCGCATTGACTTTGTCGGCGGAATTCGCGGACTTTCCGAGCTGGAGCGCCGGGTACATACGGATATGAAGGCGGCCTTTGCCATGTATCCGACTTCCATAGGGGAATTATTTGCAGTGGCGGATGCCGGACTGCTGATGCCGCCCAAATCCACTTGGTTTGAGCCAAAGCTCCGCAGCGGATTATTTATCCATGCATTAAAATAAAAGGCTCAGAGAGCTTCTGAATTTACAATAAGCACTTGCAATATATGGAAAAATGCTCTATAATAAGCGCTGTTAGAATTTTGAAAGTAAAAGTCAGAGGAGGATTATGATGGCTGCTAAGAAAACAACACAGACAACGAAAAAGGCAGAAGACGTAAAGATAAACGCTCCGGTAAAGACAGTAGAGATAGTAAAGACAGAGACAGCAGCTCCGGCAGTTAAGGCAGAAGTAAAAGAGACCGTAAAAGAAGCACCGAAGGCTGAGGTAAAAGCAGAGGCTGTAAAGGCTGAGGCACCGAAGGCTGAGAAGAAGGCAGAAGTAAAGGCAGCGCCGAAGAAGCGCGGACCGAAGCCGAAGGCTGAGAAGAAGGAAGCCGTACAGAATGTATATGTGCAGTTTGCAGGTAAGGAGATCCTGACTGCAGATCTGGCAGCACAGGTAACCGAGAAGTGGGTAGCACTGGGACACCGTGCATCCTCCATCAAGGAGCTGAACCTGTATGTAAAGCCGGAAGACAGCGCAGCATACTATGTCATCAACGGCAAAGAGAGCGGAAAGATCGAACTGTAATTTACACCGGATAAAATATATGCGATACGAGGAAAGAGTCAGTCCAGCATGGACGGGCTCTTTTTTTACCATCGCACGTTCGCCCTGTAAAAGCATATGTCCGTCCTGGATACAACTTTTTTATAAAATCCTCTTGCTATTCGATTTTAAACGTGCTATACTAAAGCCCATATTAAAAACCACGCACAAATGTCTTTGCAGGACGAACAAAAGGGTATGAATTGTCGGTGACAGCCGAAGCGTGGACAGAGGAGGAAAAAAGTTATGAAGAAGCGTGCATTATCAGTATTACTTGCGGCGGCTATGGTCAGCACCATGCTGGCAGGATGCTCCGGCGGAAGCTCTGACAGCAGTTCCGCAAGCGCCGACGCATCTGCCACAGACGGAAATGTGGTAAAGATTGGTGTATATGAGCCGGCGTCCGGAGACAACGGAGCAGGCGGAAAGCAGGAAACCTTAGGTATCCAGTATGCCAACTATGTAACTCCGACGGTAGAAATTGGTGGTACTGAGTATACGGTACAGCTTGACATTGTGGACAATGAGTCTTCCAACGATAAAGGACCTTCCGCAGCGGCTACTCTGGTGAGCGACAAGGTATCCGTAGTACTTGGTTCCTACGGATCCGGTGTTTCCATCGCAGCTTCTGACGTATTCAAGGAGGCAGGAATCCCGGCCATCGGCGTTACCTGCACCAACCCGCAGGTTACCGAGGGCAACACCCATTACTTCCGTATCTGCTTTCTGGATCCCTTCCAGGGGACGGTTCACGCGAACTTCGCCAAAGACAAATTTAACGCAAAGAAAGCATACGTCCTGACCAAGCTTGGCGACGACTATTCCACAGGACTTGGTTACTACTTCACACAGGCCTTTGAGGCGCTGGGCGGAGAGGTTGTAGCTGAGACCTTCCAGGAAGGAAACAGCGACTTTACCTCTTACATTACATCTGCAAAGAAGGCAGGAGCCGACGTATTCTTTGCTCCCAGCTCTACCGAGGCAGCAGCCCTGATTATCGAGCAGGCAGCCGCACAGGGACTGGAAATGCCGATTCTTTCCACAGATACCTGGGATTCCAATGTCATTCTGAATGCAGCAAAGGGTAAAGACCTTCAGATTTATGTAACTACCTTCTACCAGGAGGGCGCAAATCAGGAGTTCGATGCAGGCATCAAGGACTGGATTAACAGCGATTCCACCGCAAAGGCAAATAACGGTGGTGACGATACGGTATCCGGTCTGACCGTTATGGGCTATGACGCTTACTACACTGCACTGGAGGCTCTGAAGGCAGCAGGCTCTACCGACCCGGCAGCAGTGAACGAGGCGCTCTGGAACGTGGACTACACCGGCGTAACCGGACACATCACCTTCAATGAGACTGGTGACGCGAACCGTGATACCGCTTACATCAAGCAGGCGAACACCGAGACAGGCGCATGGGAGTTCGTAGCAGAACAGAGTGTAAGCAAGTAATTTAAAAGAAAAGGCTGAAAAGCTTTGGTGGCGGGAGCGCTGATGCGCGCTCCCGCCATACCCATGTTTTCAGCCTGGTTTTTTGGAGGTTATTGTATGGAATGGATTAACCAGAACCTGCCCTACTTGATGGCAGGCATTTCCGTAGGCGGACAGTATGCGCTGATTGCCATCGGCTATACCATGGTCTACGGAATTTTGAGACTGATTAACTTCGCTCACGGCGATATTTTCATGGTGGCAGGTCTGATTATGGTATATGCCATGACGGTCATGCCTATCTATGTGGCGATTCCGCTGATGATTGTTCTGACGGTGCTTCTGGGCTTTACCGTGGAGCGTGTGGCTTATAAGCCGCTTCGAAGCGCTCCGAGAATGTCCATCATGATTTCCGCCATCGGTGTGTCCTATCTGCTGCAGAATCTGGCGCTTTATGTGACCGGAGGTCTGTCCCAGCAGTATCCGGCCATTCCCTGGCTCAGTGATACCATCAGCGTCTTCGGCGCAACCACCAAGCGCGTGACAGTCATCACTCCGGTTCTGACTATTGTGCTGGTGCTGGCTCTGGTAGCCCTGATCAAATACACCAAGATCGGTATGGCCATGCGCGCGGCTTCCCGTGATTTTGAAACTTCCCAGCTGATGGGAATTAAGATTAATTCCGTTATCAGCATGACCTTTATCATCGGAAGCTTTCTGGCGGCCATCGGAAGTATGCTGTTCTTCACCAACTACACCGGCGTCACTCCGACCGCAGGCGCAATGCCCGGTCTGAAGGCCTTTGTCGCAGCCGTATTCGGCGGCATCGGCTCCATTCCGGGCGCGGTCATCGGCGCGTTTATTATCGGTATCTGTGAAAATATCATCAAGGGTCTGGGCTGGACTACCTTTTCTGACGCGTTCACCTTTGCCCTGTTGATTGTCATTCTCATTGCAAAGCCCACGGGTCTGTTCGGTGAGAAAGTCATTGATAAAGTATAAGGAGGCGTTCGGTCATGAAAAAACAGACAAAGGTCATGTGGAACGTCGGCCTGATCGGAGGACTTCTCCTTCTGCTCTTTGTACTGGAGCAGATCCTGCCGTCTGGTTCCATGTTGTTTACAGTATTGAAAAAGGGCGCGATTTACGCGCTGGTGGCAGTGTCCATGAACCTGCTGAACGGCTTCACCGGCCTGTTTTCCTTAGGTCAGGCGGGCTTTATGCTGCTGGGCGCTTATACATACGGTATCCTGACGATTCCGGTGGAATCCAGGGCCAGCGTCTATCAGTATTTTGACGGCGGTATCGTACAGTTTGCCATTCCGGTACCCCTGGCCCTGATTGCGGGCGGTATCGTGGCTGCGATCTTCGCTTACCTCATCGGTCTGCCGGTATTGCGTCTGAAGAGCGATTATCTGGCCATCGCGACTCTCGGCTTTGCGGAGATTATCCGCGCGGTATTCCAGTGGGATAAGCTTGGCCCGCTGACTAACGGCTCTAACCTGCTCCGAAATTTCCCGGCCTTCAAGTCCGTATTATATCCGTTCATCGTGTCGGGTATCTGTATCGCCGTGATTGTGATGCTGATTAACTCTACCTATGGCCGTGCGTTCAAGGCCATCCGTGATGATGAAATCGCTGCGGAGGCCATGGGTATCAATCTGGCCCATCATAAGAGGCTGGCCTTCGTGATCAGTTCCTTTTTTGCAGGTATCTCAGGAGGTCTGCTGGCCATGTATCAGACTACCATTCAGGCGTCTATGTTCAAGTCTGCAATGACCTATGAGATTTTGCTGATTGTGGTCATCGGCGGTATCGGTTCTGTGACCGGAAGCTGCATCAGCTCCTTCCTGTTCATCGCCTGCTCCGAGTGGTGGCTGCGTTTCCTGGACAATGACAACCTGTATATCGGAAGCTTTCATGTGCCGCTCTTACGCGCCGGTTTCCGTAAGGTTGTGTTTGCCGTCATCATCATGTGCGTCGTGCTGTTCTACCGAAAGGGTATCATGGGCGACAAAGAATTTTCGATCGAAGGAATCGCGAATTTCTTCCGTAATCGATTTAAGAAAAAGAAAGTAACGGAAGGAGGCGCTTCCAAATGAGTACGGAAAATGTACTGAAGGTAGAGAATATCACCATGCAGTTTGGCGGTGTCATTGCCGTGGACAATATGAATCTGGAGATCAACAAGGGGGAAATCGTCTCCCTCATCGGCCCTAACGGAGCCGGTAAGACCACAGCCTTCAATGTGATCACAGGCGTATACGCGCCCAGCAACGGCGCCATTTACTATAAGGGCAATAAAATTGTACAGAACCATCCGCAGGGTAAGATGAAGAAGCTGTACCGGGGTGAGAATCCGGCCATGTATACAGGTCAGCATGTGCTGGCTCCCACGCCGGATAAAATTACAAGACTTGGTATCGCCAGAACTTTTCAGAATATCCGTCTGTTCAAGAGCCAGACCGTATTCGACAACATCCTGATAGCCAAGCATATGCTGCGCACCAGCAATATTTTTACGGCCACCTTCCACCTGAATGGAAAGGAAGAGGCGAAGATGCGAGAGGAGACGGAACGGCTTCTGGAGATCGTGGGCCTGACTGATGTGAGAAATGAGCTGGCGACCTCTCTGCCCTATGGCAAGCAGCGTCATCTGGAGATCGCCCGTGCCCTGGCCACCAAGCCGGAGCTTCTGCTTCTGGACGAACCGGCGGCTGGTATGAACCCCCAGGAGACCCTGGAGCTGACGGAGTTCATTGATAAGATCCGCAGGCAGTTTGACCTGACGGTCTTTATGATTGAGCATCATATGGATCTGGTTATGGAGATTTCCGACCGCATCTACGTGCTGGATTTTGGAAAGCCCATCGCGGAGGGTACCCCGGAGGAGATCCGGAACAATCCGAAGGTTATCGAAGCTTATCTGGGAGGTGCGGACGATGAGTAATATTCTGGAAGTCAAAGATTTGAACGTATCCTACGGCGGCATCAAGGCCGTGAAGGATATCAGCTTCGCCGTGCCAAAGGGCGAGGTCGTGACCCTGATTGGAGCCAATGGTGCGGGCAAAAGCTCTACCCTTCGTTCTATCGTGGGCCTGGTGAAGCCGGAGAGCGGCAGTATTCTCCTGAAGGGAGAGGAGCTGGCTGGCATGCCCACGGAGCAGATTGTAACCAAGGGAATTACCCTGGTACCTGAGGGACGCCGGGTGTTCCCGGATATGACCGTAGCCGAGAACCTGAAAATCGGCGCTTATATGCGAAAGGATTCTCTGGACGAGGATATGAACTGGGTCTATGATCTGTTTCCCCGCTTGAAGGAACGTTCCTGGCAGCTGGCCGGAACCCTGTCCGGCGGCGAGCAGCAGATGCTGGCCATCGGTCGCGCGCTGATGTCGAGACCGGAGATTATCATGATGGATGAGCCGTCCCTGGGACTGGCCCCCATCATTGTAAAAGGCGTATTTGATATTATCCGGGAGATCAATAAGCAGGGCGTGACCATCCTCCTGGTAGAGCAGAATGCGAACATGGCCCTGAAGGCCGCAAACCTGGGCTATGTCATGGAGACCGGCCGCATTACCCTGAGCGGAACCGGAGCCGAGCTTCTGGAAAATGAAGCAGTGAAGGCGGCGTATCTGGGAAAAGCAAAGAAGTAAAAAGGACGTTAAAAGGGATCATAAGCGTAAATTATAAATAATCATAATTTATAGAAAGAAATCCATTTACTTTTTGAGAAAAACAAGGTATACTAAACGTCGGTGCAGAGCGTCTGCACTGACGTTATTTAATTTTCAGTATTTAAACCTAATGGAGGGATACAAGCTATGGTAAAAGCAATCGTAGGCGCCAACTGGGGTGACGAGGGAAAGGGCAAGATCACAGACATGCTTGCTCAGGAGTCTGACATCATCGTCCGTTTTCAGGGCGGTGCAAACGCAGGCCACACAATCGTAAACAATTACGGAAAGTTCGCGCTGCACAGCCTGCCGTCTGGTGTATTTTACAATCATACCACCAGCATCATTGGAAATGGAGTCGCACTGAATATTCCGGTTCTGTTCAACGAGATTCAAAGCATTGTGGAGAAGGGAGTTCCGACCCCGAAGATTCTTGTATCCAACCGTGCGCAGATTGTGATGTCTTATCATATCCTGTTTGACCAGTGCGAGGAGGAACGTCTGGGAGGAAAAGCCTTCGGTTCCACCAAGTCCGGTATCGCGCCCTTCTATTCTGATAAATACGCGAAGATTGGTTTCCAGGTCAGCGAGCTGTTCGCGGACGAAAAGTATCTTCGCGACAAGATCGCCAATGTATGCGTGAAGAAGAATGTGGTTCTGGAGAACCTGTATCATAAGCCGGCTCTCGATGAGGACAAGATCTATGAGGAGCTGATGGAGTATAAGAAGATGGTAGAGCCCTACGTATGTGACGTATCCAAGTATCTGTGGGACGCGATCCACGAGGGCAAGAATATCCTGCTGGAGGGTCAGCTTGGTTCCATGAAGGATCCGGATCACGGCATTTACCCGATGGTTACCTCTTCCTCTACCCTGGCAGCTTACGGCGCCATCGGCGCAGGTATTCCGCCCTATGAGATCAAGGAAATCATCGTAGTCAGCAAGGCATATTCCAGTGCCGTAGGCGCAGGCGCGTTCGTCAGCGAGATTTTCGGCGACGAAGCGGACGAGCTGAGACGCAGAGGCGGCGACGGCGGAGAGTTTGGCGCAACCACAGGCCGACCCAGAAGAATGGGCTGGTATGACTGTGTGGCATCCAAGTACGGCTGCCGGATCCAGGGCGCTACCGGCGTAGCCTTCACAGTACTGGACGTACTGGGCTATCTGGATGAAATTCCGGTCTGCACAGGCTACGAGATCGACGGAAAGGTTACCACCGACTTCCCGACTACTCACCTGCTTGAGAAGGCAAAGCCTGTATACGAGGTGCTGCCGGGCTGGAAATGCGACATCCGCGGCATCAAGAAGTACGAGGATCTGCCGGAAAACTGCCGCAAGTACATCGAGTTTATCGAGAAGCACATCGAGTGCCCGATCACCATGGTATCCAACGGACCGGGCCGCGACGATATCATTTTTCGCAATAAATAAGGTACGTTATGATTGATACAGTTATTTTTGATATTGGTAAAGTCCTGATGGATTACAGCTGGGATCAGTATCTGCATGGAATCGTGCCGGATGAGATCCCATACAGAACGCTGGAGGAAGCAGTGTTTCTGAACCCCTGTTGGGAAGAGCATGACAAGGGTCTGATGACAGAGGAAGAGGAACTGTGGGATTTTATATCCAACGCGCCGGATTATGAGCCGGAGATTCGTGCTGTCTATGAGAATCTGGGACAGTGTACCTGGAGCTTTTCCTATGCGAACGCATGGATTGGGGAGCTGAAGGCCCGGGGTCTGAAGGTATATGCCCTGTCGAACTGGCAGAAGCGGATCTTTGAACAGAATGAGGAGACCATGATGGGATTTTTAGGACAGATGGATGGATATCATCTTTCCTATCGAACTCATAAGAATAAGCCGGATCCGGAGGCGTTTACAGGCCTTTTTGAGGCTTACGGCATCATTCCGGAGCAGACCGTGTTCATCGACGACAACGCGGCCAATATTGAAGCAGCGAGAAAGCTGGGGCTTCACGCTATCCGCTTCGTGTCTTATGAGCAGGCGAAAGAAGAACTGAATACATTTCTGTAAAAGTGAAGGCCCGCACGGAACAACGTGCGGGCCTTCTTTCGGCTTTTTACTTTTTCAGATACCGGGCCAGCATGATGCAGGCGTAGATGAAAACAGGTACAAAAATCGTGCATACAATCGAGGCCTTCAGCCAGAGCTTCCCGGCGGTGGGGTCCACGAACGCGAATACCAGGGTCATCAGATACATGCCCGTCAGCAGGATTACGCCGATGAGGGCCAGAATCCGTTTACATTTATTGTCTTTCATAGCAGTTTTTCTATAGAAGAATCCTTTCTGTCTTAGTTCCGGGATGCTGGTTTTCAGTTTCCCTCTCTTTTATTTATCACAAAAAAGAAAAAAGCGCAAATACTTTGTATAAAAGAATGAGGTAGGGATATACTAACATCAGACAAAAGAGAAACGAATTACTTATATCCTCCCCTTTAGCAGATCACCCCGAAGCGCCAGGAACGCTTCGGGGTGATTTCGTCTGCGTACCGGAAAAGGAAAGGACAGATTTGGGCCGGAACATGGCCCGGAATACAAAATACAGCTTGATTTTTAATATCTGTCCTGCTATATTTAGAAGATAGAAATGTTTTAAGCAAAGGATGGAGATTAAATTATGGCATTACTGAAACAGTGGCGCGATATGGCCTACGATGAGAAAGCGAATAAGGGTGACATCCAGAGATTCTGGGCGAACTATTTCAATATTGAGAAGGGCATCTACGAGCAGCTTCTGACCGATCCGGATACCGAGGTAAAGGGTACCGTCAAGGAGCTGGCAGAGAAGTACGGACAGAGCGTCATGACCATGACAGGCTTCCTGGATGGTATCAACGACAGCCTGGTAGAGCCGAACCCCATCGAGGAGATGGAGGAGGACACCGTCGTATCCCTGAAGTTTGACAAAGAGAAGCTGTACAAGAACATGGTAGACGCCAAGGCAGACTGGCTCTATGAGCTGCCCCAGTGGAAAGAGATTTTCTCTGAGGAGAAGCTGCATGAACTGTATTTGGAGCAGAAGAAATCAAACACTATCGTAAAGGGACCGAAGATTGGCCGTAACGACCCCTGCCCCTGCGGAAGCGGAAAGAAATACAAGAAGTGCTGCGGAAAGAACGCATAAGGCGCAGGAGGAGAAGATTATGAAAATCACATTGAAAGACGGCTCCGTAAAGGAGTATGCAGAGAGCAAATCCGTATATGAGATTGCCCGGGACTTAAGCGAAGGCCTGGCGCGCATGACCGTAGCAGGCGAGGTAGACGGCGAGGTTGTAGACCTGAGAACCGTGATCGATAAGGATTGTAACCTGAACATCCTGACTCTGAAGGATGAGAAGGCTTTGTCTGTACTGCGTCACACCGCAAGCCACGTGATGGCACAGGCTGTAAAGCGTCTGTACCCGACCGTAAAGCTGGCCATCGGACCTTCCGTGGCCGACGGCTTCTACTACGATATGGATTTTGAGACTCCGCTGACCTCCGACGACTTTGAGAAGATCGAGGCCGAGATGAAGAAGATCATCAAGGAGAACCTGGAGATCGTACGCTTCACCAAGCCCCGCGAGGAGGCTATCGCATTTATGAAGGAGAAGGGTGAGCCCTACAAGGTAGAGCTGATCGAGGACCTTCCGGAGGATGCGGAAATCAGCTTCTATCAGCAGGGTGAGTTCGTGGACCTGTGCGCAGGACCACACCTTAAGAGTACCAAAGACGTAGGTAAGGCTTTCAAGATCATGAGCCTGGCAGGCGCGTACTGGAGAGGCGACGAGCACAACAAGATGCTGACCCGTCTTTACGCTACCGCATTCCCGAAGAAGGAAGAGCTGGAAGCATACATCACCATGATGGAGGAAGCAAAGAAGCGTGACCACAGAAAGCTTGGCAAGGAGCTGGGCCTCTTTATGATGCACGAAGCAGGACCGGGCTTCCCGTTCTTCCTGCCGAAGGGAATGACGCTTAAGAATACCCTGATTGACTACTGGAGAGAGATCCACAAGAAGGCAGGCTACGTGGAGGTATCTACCCCGATTATCCTGAACAGAAGCCTGTGGGAGACCTCCGGACACTGGGAACACTATAAGAATAACATGTACACCACCGTCATCGACGGCGAGGATTACGCGATCAAACCGATGAACTGCCCGGGTGGCGTTCTGGTTTACGCGGCAGAGCCCCGTTCTTACCGTGACCTGCCCCTGCGTGTGGGCGAGCTGGGTCTGGTACACCGTCATGAGAAATCCGGCCAGCTTCATGGTCTCATGCGTGTGCGCTGCTTTACACAGGACGACGCGCATATCTTCATGACGCCGGAGCAGATCAAGGACGAGATCAAGGGCGTAGTAGCTCTGATCAACGATACCTATTCCATGTTTGGATTTAAGTACCATGTAGAGCTGTCCACCCGTCCCGAGGATTCCATGGGAAGTGATGAGGACTGGGAGATGGCTACAGCAGGCCTTAGAGACGCTCTGGACGAGCTGGGTATGCCTTATGTAGTAAATGAGGGCGACGGCGCGTTCTATGGCCCGAAGATTGATTTCCATCTGGTAGACTGCATTGGCCGTACCTGGCAGTGCGGAACCATTCAGCTGGACTTCCAACTGCCCCAGCGTTTTGAACTGGAGTACGTGGGAGCAGACGGCGAGAAGCACCGCCCGATCATGATCCACCGCGTGGTATTCGGCTCCATCGAGCGTTTCATCGGTATCCTGATTGAGCATTTTGCAGGCGCGTTCCCCACCTGGCTGGCTCCGGTTCAGGTACGTGTACTGCCGATTTCCGACAAGTATATGGATTACGCAGAGCAGGTAAAGAAGTCTCTGGATGAGGCCGGTATCCGTACCGAGCTTGATAAGCGCGCGGAGAAGATTGGCTACAAGATCCGTGAGGCACAGACCGCGAAGATTCCGTATATGCTGGTGGTAGGTCAGAAGGAAGAGGAAGAGGGCGCTGTCTCTGTCAGAAGCCGCGAGGCCGGAGATCAGGGAGTAAAGGCTCTGGACGCTTTCATTGCTGATGTGAAAAAAGAGATTGAAACCAAAGGCAGAGAAGCATAAAATTGTTTGAACGCAGATTCCCCCGCCCGGAGGCGTAAGCCTTCCGGCGGGGGATTTTCATAAAGGAGAATCGATATGATACAGGATATTGCGCCGCATATCTATCACAATGAATACTGCCCGGAGAAGCCGGACGCAGACAGCTATCTGATGTATTTTGAGAGACATAACGCGCTGGCCCGCTGGGATGGGGTGGAGATTGCATTTCCCAGATTCCGGGATTTTCCGGAGGTGAAGACGGAGCTTTCGGAGAACATCATCTATCTGTTCACAGTGGATGATAAGAGATTCTATCTGGTAAAGGAACTGGCCCTGCCGGAACGCAAGGACTTTCGGCTAGAAAGTAACCGGAGATTTCGGGACGCACAGCCTCAGTGGTTATCCTTCGCCGGCATCACTGGCTATCAGCTCTGGCACTGGTACGACGTCCGCAAGTACTGCGGCCACTGCGGCAGCCCCATGGTGCATGACGCAAAGGAGCGCATGATGCGCTGCCTGGACTGCGGCCAGATGGAATACCCGAAGATTTCTCCGGCAGTCATCGTGGGTATTCTACATAAAGATAAGATTCTGATGTCCAAGTATGCGGGCCGGGATAATATCACCTACTACGCGCTGATTGCGGGATTTACCGAGATCGGCGAGAGCATCGAGGAGACCATCCGCCGGGAGGTCATGGAGGAAGTGGGTCTGAAGGTCAAAAATATCCGCTACTACAAGAGCCAGCCCTGGTCCTTCTCCGAGACAGTCCTGATGGGCTTCTTCGTGGATCTGGACGGTGATGACGAGACCGTCACCCTGGACACCGAGGAGCTGGCCACTGCCGAATGGTTCACGCGGGAGGACGCGCCGCCCCAGCCCCTGAATATCAGTCTGACCAGTGAGATGATCTGGCAGTTCAAGAATGGGAAGGTGTAAAAAAACACCTTTCCCGTAAAAAAATAAGGTCAAAAAATCCAGTATTTATGCGGCTTTTGGAGATTCTGAAAAGAAAATGAAAAAAAGTTGAAAAAAGTGCTTGACTTTTCTTCAGTTATAAGGTTATAATAAGCAAGTCGGTTGGGACGGCAAGTCAAAACCGAGAACGAAATGGGATCTTAGCTCAGCTGGGAGAGCATCTGCCTTACAAGCAGAGGGTCATAGGTTCGAGCCCTATAGGTCCCATTTATGGCGAGGTAGCTCAGTTGGCTAGAGCATGCGGTTCATACCCGCAGTGTCGGGGGTTCAAATCCCTTCCTCGCTACTAAGATTCAGACCCAAGAACGAAATCGTTCTTGGGTCTTTTGTTTACACGAGCAACGAGTCAAAGTCCGTGCTTGTACGAGACCTTGACGGTGCTAAGCGCCAGTGGCGCTTGTTCAGCACCGACCGAAGTGGAACGTAGATGCCGCGATAACGAGTAAAATTCGCGAAGCGTATTTTATCTCGTATACAGGAGGATGACATGGAACAGGTGCAGCATGAGATACCGCCGCTCTACGACGGACATTCAAAAATTTTGATTCTGGGCAGCTTTCCGTCGGTGAAATCGCGGGAAGGGCATTTCTTCTACAATCATCCGCAGAATCGATTCTGGCGCGTTCTGGCGGCCGTGACGGGGCAGGAGACGCCGGGGACGATTCTTGAGAAGAAGGAGTTCCTGCTTAGGAGCGGCATTGCCCTGTGGGATGTGATCGCAAGCTGCGAGATCGAGGGCTCCAGTGACAGCAGTATCCGGAACGTGGTGCCCAATGATATCCGCCCCATATTGGAGACAGCGGATATCCGTCAGATCTATGTAAACGGCGGTACGGCGGAGAAGCTGTATAAAAAATACATTTTCCCGGAGACGGGACGGGCAGCGGTGCGGCTGCCATCCACCAGTCCGGCCAACGCGGCGTGTTCATTGGACAATCTAATCGGGCAGTGGAAGGTCATAGGGGAGAGCTTAAACCAGTAGCGAGCCTGCGGGCACAGTGGAAAGCGGTTATTGCAAAAATCGTATCAAGTTGTCATAGATTGGCTATACTTATGCAAACATTTGAGATATAATAACGGCAGAAAATAAGAACGAAAACCGGGCGGATTTCCCCGGAGAAAGAGGTATAGAATGCGGGTAGGAATGGGATATGACGTACACAGACTGGTGGAGGACCGAAAGCTGATCCTGGGCGGCGTGGAAATTCCCTATGAGAAAGGACTTCTGGGACACTCCGACGCAGATGTGCTGCTTCACGCGATTATGGACGCTCTTTTGGGCGCAGCGGCCCTCGGCGACATCGGAAAGCATTTCCCGGACACGGATCCGGCATATAAAGGCATCTCCAGTATCAGGCTTCTGGAGCATGTGGGAAAGCTTCTGGAGGAGCAGAATTATGTGGTGGGCAATATCGACGCCACCATCATCGCCCAGCGCCCGAAAATGGCGCCCCATATTCCTCAGATGCGGGCAAATGTGGCGAAGGCTTTACAGATTGAAGAAAGCCAGATTAACATCAAGGCTACTACAGAAGAGGGCCTCGGTTTTACCGGCACCGGCGAGGGCATTTCTTCTCAGGCCATCTGCGCTCTGATTCCGGTGGCGAATTACGCCTATGAAGACGTGATGCAGCTTCCGAACGGCTGCCCGGGCTGCGGCGGCTGCCAGAAGGCAGAATAGAGCAGCCTATGCCGGTGATTTGGGCGGCGGACATGGCAGATTGGAAAAACAGATATACAGACGAGGTGTAAGCTATGGAGAAGCAGGAACTAAAAACCCAAAAACTGGAAGTGAGATATCTGAAAGATGACGAGCGGATACGTTCCCGGGAACTCTACGAGGAAGTCTTTGTGGAGGATGCGGACGGGTTTTCAGAGCTCTATTACAAAATCAAGGCCCGGGACAATCAGATCCTTGTGGCGGAAAACGACGGCGCCATCGTCTCCATGCTGCACCGGAATCCCTATACCTTCCGGTTCCGCGGCGCGTCCGTTCCGGCAGATTATATCGTAGCGGTGGCTACCAAAGTGACCTGCCGCCATCAGGGCCTGATGCGGACACTGCTCACAAAGGCCCTGCAGGACATGTACACCGACGGCCGCCCCTTCACTTTCCTGATGCCGGCAGACGAGGCCATTTACACGCCCTTTGATTTCCGTCTCATGGGAAATGATGACGAGGAGGGCCTGGTGGCCCAGGGCAGCGAAGAACTGGCGGAGGACTACGAACTGTTCGTGGAAAAGGATGAAGCATATCAGAAGCGCCATATCGACTGGCCGGAATGGGAGAGTACGCCTATGATGCTGCGGCTGGTGGATATCGCAAAGTTCGTGGAGCACATCGGCGCGGAGGAGCCCCAGAGTCTGGTGCTCCGTATCACCGACCTGATTCTGCCGGAAAATGACGGCGTATTCTGCTGGGACTTCACCGAGGATGGCAGCCGTCTCACCCGCTGTGACGCGGAGCCGGAGCTCACCATTTCCATCGCGGATCTGGGCAGCTTTCTCTTCGGCATGCTGGGCGCGGAGGAACTTCCGGGCATTACTAAGACGGCATTTCAGAAGCTGGAGCAGGTGCGCGTGGTGGACGGCGTCTACATCAATGAGCTGGTGTAAGCACGTGTACAAACAAAAACAGGAATATTTCCTGAAATTAGCCGCAAAGGCTTGACAAAAGGAGCATTTTTGCATATCCTATAAAGGAAGTAAATGAGAAAAAGGCGAAGAACGGAAAAGTAATCCGCTTCCAAAGCGTCAGAGAGAAGCTGTCATCGGCTGCAAGCAGCTTTCGCGGGAGGGACGGATGAAGTGCATCCGGGAGCTGATCCGGTGAACAGGCAGAGGATTTTGAAAAATAGAAGAAGCCTGCAGCCGGGTACGTAAGCCCGCACGTTACGCGGAAAAAGGGAAAAGGCGAGAGCCTTTTAAAAAGAGTGGAACCGCGGATTCTTTCGTCTCTTATGGAGAAGAAAGGATCCTTTTTTATTCCATTTTTATCCCGAGGCATAAAAAGGGGAGCAGCATGGGAATTATCAAGTATATCAACGAAGAAATTCAGGTTATCCGGGAGCGGGATCCGGCTATCAAGACCTCGGCCGAGGTACTTCTCTATCCCTGCTTCTGGGCCATCCTGAATTACCGGGTGGCGCATAAGCTGTACAAAAGCGGACATTATTTCTGGGCCAGATGGATTTCCCAGAGGTCGAGGAAGAAGACCGGCATCGAGATTCATCCCGGAGCCACCATCGGCAAGGGCCTGTTTATCGACCATGGTTCCGGTGTTATCATCGGCGAGACCACCATCATCGGCGACAATGTGACTCTCTACCAGGGCGTGACCTTAGGCGGAACCGGTAAGGAGCAGGGCAAGCGTCATCCCACTCTGGAGGACAACGTCATGGTCAGTGCCGGAGCAAAGATTCTGGGTTCCTTTACCATAGGGGAGAATTCCAAGATCGGCGCAGGCTCCGTGGTCCTGAAAGAGGTGCCGCCCAATTGTACCGTGGTAGGCGTACCGGGACGCATCGTCAAGCAGGATAATGTAAAATTACCGCGAAGCGATATGGATCAGGTAAATCTGCCCGACCCGGTTATGGAGGAACTGTTGGCGCTCCGAATGGAAAACGCCGATCTGAACCGGCAGCTTGAGGTGCTGGAAGAAAAAGAGCGACAGAAAGCAGCAAGAAAGGCTGAAAAGAAAAAAGATAAAGCAGAGAAAAAGGAGAAAAGACATGAAGCTGTATAATACGCTGACAAAAAGTAAAGAAGAATTTGTCCCCTTGGAGGAGGGCAAGGTAAAAATGTACGTATGCGGTCCCACCGTATACAATTTCATCCACATTGGTAACGCCCGTCCCATGATTGTATTCGACACCGTGCGCCGCTATCTGGAGTACAAGGGATATGAAGTGAATTATGTATCCAACTTTACGGACGTAGACGACAAGATTATTAAGAAATCAATCGAGGAGGGCGTGCCCGCAAGCGAGGTATCTGAGCGTTACATCGCCGAGTGCAAGAGGGATATGGCCGACATGAATGTAAAACCGGCTACTACCCATCCGCTGGCGACCCGGGAGATTCCGGGCATGATCGAGATGATAGAGACCCTGATCGACAAGGGATACGCTTATGAGGTAAACGGAACCGTATACTTCCGTACCCGTAAATTCGGCCCTTACGGCAAGCTGTCCCACAAGAACCTGGACGATCTTCGGAGCGGTAACCGTTCCCTTCTGGTGTCCGGTGAAAATGAGAAGGAGGATCCCCTGGATTTTGTGCTCTGGAAGCCGAAGAAAGAGGGTGAGCCGGCCTGGGAGTCACCCTGGGGCGAAGGCCGTCCGGGCTGGCATATCGAGTGCTCCGTTATGTCCAAAAAGTATCTGGGCGAGCAGATTGATATCCATGCAGGCGGCGAAGATCTGATTTTCCCGCACCATGAAAATGAGATAGCCCAGAGCGAGGCCTGCAACGGCAAGGAGTTCGCCCACTACTGGCTGCACAACGCTTTCCTGAACATCGACAACCGTAAGATGTCCAAGTCTCTGGGAAACTTCTTTACCGTAAGAGAGATTACCGAGAAATATGACCCGCAGGTGCTCCGTTTCTTCATGCTGAGCGCACACTACAGAAGCCCGTTGAACTTCAGCGCCGATCTGATGCAGTCCTCCAAAACCAGCCTGGAGCGTATCCTGACGGCGGCTGACAATCTGAAGCATCTGATTGCCAACGCAAAGGATGACAGCATGACCGAGAGCGAGACCGCTCACTACGACGCGACAGAAGAGTATGTGAAGAAGTTTGAAGAGGCCATGGACGATGATTTCAACACCGCAGACGCCATCGCAGCCATTTTTGAACTGGTGAAATATCTGAACACCCATACAAGCGCGGAGAACAGCAAATCCTATCTGCAGAAATGCCTGGATCGCCTGAAGACCCTGTGCGATATTCTGGGATTGGTGGCAGATAAGAAGGAAGAGCTTCTGGACGCGGATATCGAGACGCTGATTGCGGAGCGTCAGCAGGCAAGAAAGGAAAAGAACTTCGCGCGGGCAGACGAAATCCGTGCCGAGCTTCTGGAGAAGGGTATCGTTCTGGAGGATACCCGCGAGGGCGTAAAATGGAAAAGAGCATAATGGATCTGATGGCAGGCATCAAGGAGAACTGGGAGCTTCCGGATGTGGACGTGCGGACCTATTCTCCGCTGGTGCTGGCCTATATTGGTGACGCGGTCTATGAGGTAGTGGTTCGTTCCCTTCTGGTGGGGCGAGGCAACGCCCAGGCTAACCGGCTTCATAAGGAGGCCAGTACCCTGGTGAACGCAGGGGCTCAGTCGGCCTCTCTGGAGCGCATCAAGGAGGAACTGACGGAAGAGGAAATGCAGGTCTTTAAGCGGGGCCGCAACGCCAATTCCGCCACCATGGCCAAGCATGCCACCATGTCCGATTACCGCCGGGCTACAGGCTTTGAGGCGCTGATGGGCTATCTGTATCTGACAGGCCGCACGGAGCGTATTCTGGAGCTGGCAAAAAAGGGATTAGAAGAGGATTGAACGTATGAATTACGAAGAACTGACCATAGAGGGAAGAAACGCGGTGCTGGAGGCCTTTCGTTCCGGTAAGACCATTGACAAGCTGTTTGTTCAGGATGGCTGTCAGGACGGAAGCATCAACACCATTAAGAGAGAAGCGAGAAAGCACGATACCATCATCAATTTTGTAACAAAAGAACGCCTGGATCAGATGTCTGCCACAGGACATCATCAGGGCGTCATTGCCCAGGCAGCGGCCTATGATTACGGCACAGTCGAGGAGATGCTGGCAAATGCCAGAGAGAAGGGCGAGGATCCCTTCCTGATTCTGCTGGACGATATTGAGGATCCCCATAATCTGGGAGCCATTATCCGTACGGCAAACCTGGCAGGTGCCCACGGCGTCATCATTCCGAAGCGTCGGGCGGCAGGCCTGACCGCGGTGGTGGCCCGGGCTTCAGCCGGAGCTATCAATTACACACCTGTGGCGAAAGTCACCAACCTGACCAACACCATTAAGGAACTGAAGGAGCAGGGGCTTTGGTTCGTCTGCGCAGATATGGGCGGCGAGACTATGTACGACCTGAATCTGACAGGCCCCATCGGCCTGGTCATTGGAAACGAGGGTGAGGGCGTCAGCCGCCTGGTGCGGGAGTCCTGCGACTTTATCGCTTCCGTTCCCATGAAAGGAAATATTGATTCCCTGAACGCTTCCGTGGCGACAGGCGTGCTGGCCTACGAAATTGTACGGCAGAGGATGAAAAAATAATTCATGACAAAGCTTGAAGAACGTTCAGACGAAGAACTGATGGAAGGGATCCGCGGCGGCGAGCAGGAATGCATGGATGTACTGATTGAACGCTACAAGGGGCAGGTGCGCAAAGAAGCCCGTACCCTGTACCTGATTGGCGGTGACAGCGACGATTTGATTCAGGAGGGCATGCTGGGACTTTTTAAGGCCATTCGGGATTACAGGCCGGAAAAAGAGGCTTCCTTCGGCTCTTTTGCGAAGCTGTGTATCTCAAGACAGCTTTATACTGCCATCCAGGCTGCGTCCCGGCAGAAGCACAGCCCTTTAAATACCTATGTGGAGCTGACAGAAGGCCTGGACGATGTGTCAGACAGTTCCCGGGGAAAAAGCCCGGAGGAGCTGCTCATCGACCAGGAATCGGCGGAGAGCCTGCAGGATCGGATTGAGGCGCTTTTAAGTCCCATGGAGTACGGAATTTTGCAGCGCTATCTGAACGGAGAGAACTATGTACAGATCGCGGAAGGCCTGGAGAGGAACCCGAAGTCCATCGATAACGCGCTGCAGCGGATCCGAAGAAAAATTAAGAAATTTATTCTGAAATAAAAGTCCGCTTTTGAGACAGAACATGTTATACTTATCTCAGGTTACAAAAGAAAAAGGAGGGGATTTTTTGGCAGGATATTTCGGAAGTATCAAACCCTATTTTCTGATAGGAATTATCGTATATATCATTTACCGGGTGCTGCTCCGGCTATTATACCGGAATGGACGGATGAGGGTGCCGGTGGCCCATGAAGTGGGCATGGCGCTGCTTGCCTGGTGGCTGCTGACCTTATTTTCCGCGTCGGTGAGCCCGGCGCTTGGGTTTTCTCTGAAGCCTGCATTTTCGGGAACGAATCTGATTCCCATCTATGGCACGGTACGGATGGTCAGGGAGAGCGGTGTAGGAGCCCTGTTTGGGGCCTTTTTGAAATATATCCCCATCGGTTTCCTGGTGCCGTTTCTGTTCCGCAGAAGCCGTAATCCGGGCAAGGTGTTGTCCCTGTGCGGAAGCGCGGCGCTTTTTATCGAGGTATTTCAGCTTTTCATGCCGTCCATGGTTGTGCGGCTGGATGATATTTTATGGGCGCTCTTTGGAGGCTTTGTGGGCTATTTTCTGTTCGGTCTTTTATGCATGAATATCACAGGCATTGAGCGGATGGCAACCGTGAAGCGTTCCCGTGGACGTCAGGTACCGGCTCCGGTGCGTCTGGAGCTGGAGCTGGTCTTTCTTCTGATGCTGCTGCCGGTGATGGTGCAGGGCACACGTCTGGAAATAGCCCGGGTGCAGGAGGTACGCGCTCAGGAGGAGCAGCAGGCGAAAGCAGCTGCGGAGGCGAAGAAAGCAGCGGAAGAGGCAGAGGCCAAGCGTCTGGCCGAGGCAGAGGCGAAAAAGCTCAAGGAGGCGGACAGCATGCCGGAGCTTTCCCTGGAAGCGGGAGCAGCTGTGCTGTTTTCCGTGGACGATGATCTGATTCTATATGAAAAGGCAGGAGCCGATCAGGAGATTCCGGCCAGCACCACGAAGCTGATGACGGCCCTGACAGTCTTGAATTACTGCGATCCGACGGAGAAGCTGACGGCAGGGGAGGAAATTACCCGTATCAGCGGCCAGGCGTCCAACGCGAGCCTGAAAGAGGGCACCACCGGAACTGTGGAGACTTTTCTGGGTGCTATGCTGATTCCTTCCGGCAATGATGCGGCTTACGCGCTTGCGACCTACACCGGACGGAAGATTCTGGGCAATGACAGCGCGTCGGTGGACGAGGCATTGCAGGCCTTTCTGGATGCGGAAAAGGATCTGGGAACAGAGCTCAATCTGGAGAATTCCAATTTTCTGACGCCGGACGGCGACCAGGCGGACGGTCAGTACAGCTGCGCCCGGGATATGGTTCGGATTGCGCGGGAATGTCTGAAAAATGATACCATTAAGAAGCTCTGCGGCGCGAAATCCTACCGAGGCCTGTTTGACAACCTGGATTTGACTTATAAGAATACCAACGAGCTGATTCAGCCATCTGGCGAGTATTATTACGAGGGAGCTATCGGGATGAAGACCGGCAGCTTCAATGATGTAAAATGCCTGGTAGCAGCGGCTGAGATTGCCGGTAAGACTTATATCGCGGTACTGATGCAGGACGGGGATCCGGGCCGGTATAAGGACGCAAAGATCTTATTTGACTATGTGGCGGGTGATTCCGGGGATACTGGAGAAGACACGCCTGCGGAAGAATAGCAGCATAAAAAGAGCGGATAGCCCGGAGGCGTGAGAATGTCCCCGGGTTATATTTTTATGTAATAGGAAATTCCGATAGAATCCCCTATTACATAAAAAAACATTATCGCACTGCGGCGGAGAATCCTGCAAAGCAGGATTCTCTCTTACTGCCGGTCAAATAATGGAAAATAAAACACAGAAAAGACACAGGAATACCACATTTTCTACATAAAAACACCACAATTGCATCACAGATGTTTTTTATAATGACCTCATCAAATGAAACAAAGCAGACAAACCTGATTTGAGGAGGTCTTAAATATGGGAAACATAAAAAAGGGAAGTAAATTCGTGGCAACGGCTCTGGCATTCGGCGTGCTGGCAAGCACAGCCTTCCAGGGCAGCAATTATCTGTATAACAAAGCAAATGGTGGAACAGTGACAGCCACCGATAAAGCGGAGCTGAATATCGCAAGCGCGGTCAGCAGCAGCTCCACAGATGCTGCAGGTACCGATACGGACAGTAGCGCAAGCGTATCCGCTATCGCGGAGGCGGCTATGCCGTCCCTGGTAGCCATTACGAATAAGAGCGTCCAGGAAATGCAGAGCATGTTCGGCCAGACACAGGCTTATGAAAGCGAGAGCAGCGGCTCCGGCATCATCATCGGTAAGACCGATACGGAGCTTCTGATGGTCACCAATAACCATGTAGTCAGCGGCGCGCAGGATTTGAGCGTGGGCTTTGCGGATGAGAGTGTGGCGGAGGCTACTGTGAAGGGAACGGACGCGGATCATGATATTGCGGTGATTGCAGTGAAGTTAAGTGATTTATCCGAGGATACCCTTTCCACTATCAAGGTTATTGAAATCGGCAGTTCCTCCAACCTGGAGGTGGGCGAGCAGGTGGTAGCTATCGGCAATGCGCTGGGCTATGGACAGTCGGTAACGACGGGCATCGTCAGTGCCCTGAACCGTGAGGTTACCATTGATAATACCACCAACACCCTGATTCAGACGGATGCAGCCATCAATCCGGGCAACAGCGGCGGCGCACTTCTGAATATGTCCGGCCAGTTAGTTGGAATTAACTCTGCAAAGTATTCCGATACATCGGTAGAGGGTATGGGTTACGCCATTCCGGTGGACGACGTGGTGGATATCATTGAGAACCTGATGAACCGTCAGGTGAGAACCGAGAAGGTGGCTGAAGGAGAGAGGGGCTTCCTTGGCATCAGCGGCCAGGATGTGACCAGCGAGGTGTCACAGGCTTATGATATGCCGAAGGGCGTCTATATCACATCGGTGGAGACAGGCAGTGCTGCAGAGCAGGTCGGTCTGCAGAAGGGCGATATCATCACCAAATTCGACGGAACCAGCGTATCTGCTCTGGCTGATCTGAAAGAGCAGCTTGCTTACTATAAGACTGGGGAGCAGGTGGAAATTACCTATAGCACCCGGGAGAATGGGCAGTATGCTGAGAAAACTGCGACAGTGACGCTGGGACAGAATCAGAAATAAATAGACGGACGAAAAACGGCTCCACAGCCGTACAGAAATTTTCCACGCTCGGGGACAGATAGCCCCTCCTTAGGAAAGTTTCTGTACGGCTGTGGAGCCGTTTTTCTGTACATCGAGTACGTGTAGAGTGCATATCGAATGTGTATTAAATGCGTATCGAATACGCATAGAGTTAGAACTATGGCTTAGAGCTGTTCTTTTTCCAGATACTTCATGTAGCTCGCTACCATGAGCGCAATCTTGAAGGTCAGGGCGTCTTCGAAGACGCGGATGTCCAGGCCGGTGGTTTTCTGGAGTTTTTCAAGACGGTATACCAGGGTGTTGCGATGGACGAAAAGCTGGCGGGCGGTCTCGGAGACGTTCAGGTTGTTTTCAAAGAATTTTTCGATGGTGGACAGGGTTTCTTCATCGAAGGTGTCCGGTGTATTCTCATGGAATACTTCCTGCATGAACATTTCGCACAGGGGCTGGGGAAGCTGATAGATCAGACGGCCGATGCCCAGGGTGTGGTAGGCGTTTACCGTGGCTTCCGGGTAGAAAATTTTACCCACTTCCAGAGCCATTTTCGCTTCTTTGTAGGATTTGGACAGGTCGCGGATCTGACTGACCATGGTTCCGTAGGCGACGCGGATGCGGGAACTGTCTTCGTCGGTATTCAGCATACCGGCCAGCATTACGGCTATTTCATCCAGTGTGTCATAAGTGTCCTCTTCGCCGACGGATTTTACAACGACGATATTTTTCTGATCTACGGCAGTTATAATATCCTGGGACTTGGGTGCGAAGACGCTTCGCACAGCTTCCAGTGCCATGACGTCCTTTTCGTCGCGGGTCTCGATCAGATAAACTACACGCATGGCTTCGGTCTGGATGTGGAGCTTTTTGGCCTGGCTGTAGATATCTACCAGCAATAGGTTGTCCAGAAGCAGGTTCTGGATAAAGTTATTGCGATCGTAGCGTTCCTTATAGGCTACAATCAGGTTCTGAAGCTCGCTGACTGCCACTTTGCCTATCATGTATGCGTCGTCGCCGCTGCCTTTTGCAAGCAGGATGTATGCGAGAATGCCTTCATCATATACTTTAAAGAAATGACATCCCTGAAGATTCTGCCCTTCTGCCGGAGACTGGGCGAAGCTCCGGGTCATTTCCGGGGTTATGCCGGATGCGTCGAAGGTGGATGCGACCTGGCTTCCGTCTGTCTCCAGTACGCAGAGATCAATTCTTGTTATACCGCGCAGCTCTTCCAGACTTGACTGTATCACCTGATGGGAAATCATATTAATACACCTCCATGGTTTCATTGGTTCGATTATAACATGCCTCTTTGATATCTGGAAAGATCTTTTTCGTCAAAATGACCAAAAACTGCCCGAAAAATACCGAAATAAAATTTTTTGAAAAAATTTCATTTTAACGCTTGACATTACCTGAAAGTGATGGTACTATAATCTAGCGCGTTGCGCAAGACATTAAAAACGCTGCTGTGGCTCAGTCGGTAGAGCGTCGCATTGGTAGTGCGGAGGTCACGGGTCCGATTCCCGTCAGCAGCTTGTCGAAAAAAAACGGAAAACCTTTAAGATGAAGGTTTTCCGTTTTTTTGTTTTTGAAAAGCGGTACGGTTTGGTACGCGACGGACGAAAAAAGAGAACTCCGGAATCACCAATGCGATTGGAAGTTCTCTTTTGTTTTCTGCTTTTATCAGGTTGTTTCTTTTTTCTTTTTGTCATGCTTCGGATCCGGCTTCGGCAGCTGATCTACCAGCCGTTCGATCACGGCCTTTTTCATATAGACGTCGAAACTCAGCAGACAGATGAAGGAGAAGAGCTGCAGGAACTGCTTATCCTCGTCGGACGCGTCGGGAAAGGTCTGCTCGGAAACCTGATATTTCTGAACCAGATCCTTTTTGAGATCCTCAAGCTGTTCTTTTTCCAGGCAGAAGACCTCGTCGTAGATGCGGTCCAGCTGAAACGCATGGTCTGTATGGAAGTACTTGTCCGTCAGCGGCGTCAGCAGGTTCTGAATATCGCTGATAGAGAGAATATTTTTAAAATAATAGATAAAAATCAGGAGCAGCATGTGCTCTTTGGAATATTTCTTCTTCTCGGGCGGGGGAAGCAGACGGTTCTTGGCGTAGTTGTTAATCATGGTCTTCGTCAGAATCTTGTCATCTTCATACCGTTTGGAGCTCTTTAACTGGCTGTCCATAAAGGTCGTCACCTGATCCATGTAAAGATCGATGCCCGGGATGTCTTCCGGATGGATATAGTCGATCCGATCCAGACTTTCCAGAATGCTCTCCAGGAGATTTTGACTGTCTATTGTCATAGGTATCACCTCGGAACCTATTATATAGTATTCAAAACTATATGACAAGAGGTAAATATTTAAAGTTTTTTTAAGATGCAGAAAAGGAATGACAGGAGACGAAAATTGTAATATAATAGAAACCATTAAGGGGCAGACAAACTTTCAGTTTCTGCAGAAGGAGGATAAAATGGCTAACATTTTAAAAAGATTTGGGGACATCATGTCAGCGAACATCAATGCGCTGCTGGACAAGGCAGAGGATCCGGAGAAAATGATCGATCAGTATCTGCGTGAGGTTGAAAGTGACCTGGGAAAAGTGAAAGCTGAGACAGCGGCTGTGATGGCGGCTGAGACCAAGGCCAAGAGAGAACTGGACGAGTGCGGCGCAGAAGTGGAGAAGATGCAGAAGTACGCGGAGAAAGCCCTTCTGGCAGGCAATGAGGGCGACGCGCGCCAGTTCCTGGAGAAAAAAGCGGATCTGACGAAGAAGCAGGAGAGCCTTCAGAAGTCCTATGAGGCAGCGGCAGCCAACGCGGTTCAGATGAAGGAGATGCATGATAAGCTGGTGAAGGATATGGAGACCCTGGAGTCCAAGCGCGATGCGATTAAGACCAAGGTGGCAGTAGCGAAGACCCAGGAGAAGCTGAACAAGATCGGTTCCAGCGTAGCGGGCGCAGGCGACGCCATCGCAGCATTTGAGAAGATGGAAGCCAAGGCGGACAAGATGCTGGATGAGGCCAACGCCATGTCTGAGCTCAATAAGAAAGAGGGAAGCATCGACGATCTGACCAAGAAATATGACAGCACAGCATCCGATGTGGATGACGAGCTGGCAGCGCTGAAGGCAAAGATGGGATTATAAGCTGGGAACATCGATGGATAACAAAATTTACTACTGTGAAAACTGTGGCGGCGTTATGGAATTTGACGCCGCCTCTCAGAGTCTCAAATGCCCCAACTGCGGCACAGAGATAAAGATAAAAAATGATAAGAAAAAGATTGTAGAGCACAGTCTGACCCGTCACGCCATGCAGACTATCACAGCGTCGGAGAAAAAGAGCCAGACCATGATCTGTAAGGGCTGCGGCGCGAAAATTGAGGTGGCGGCCAACAGTACGGCTACCAGCTGTCCCTATTGCGGTTCCAAGTATGTGTTGGCCGACAAGCAGGAAGACGCCATCATTCCCGACGGCGTACTGCCCTTCCAGATAGACCGAAACCGGGTGGGCGAGCTGTTCCGAAAATGGCTGAAGGGCCGCTGGATGGCTCCGGGCGAGCTGAAGCACCTGTATCAGCAGGAGAAGCTTCAGGGCATCTATCTGCCCTACTGGACCTTTGATGCGAAGGCAGACGCCCGCTATACGGCTCAGGGCGGGCGCAGACGTACCGTGACACGGAAGGGGCCGGATGGCAAGACCGTGCAGGAGACGGTAGTGGACTGGTATCCCACTTCCGGCAGTATCCGGCACTTTTTTGACGACGTACTGATTCCGGCGTCAAAGAGCCTGAAAAGAAATCTCTTGGACCGGGTCGGAAGCTTCGGTCTGACGCAGGTGGCCTCGTATTCCCCGGAGTATTTCTCGGGTTATAACGCGGAGGTCTATACCGTGGATCTGGATGACGCCCACAGCGACGCCAGACAGTACATGGAGTTTAATCTGGAAGAAATGGCCCGGCAGGATGTGCTGCGCCGTTACGATGAAGTGCGGGGCGTGAGCGTGCGCGCCAGCTACAGCGACGAGACCTACAAGCATGTGATGCTTCCGGTTTATGCTACGGCATATACCTATAAGGGTAAGAAATATCACGTTCTGATCAACGGTCAGAGCGGCAGGGTAGAGGGCGATTATCCGAAGAGCCCGGCGAAAATCATAGCGATTATTCTGGGTATTCTGGCGGTGATATTCCTGATTTACCTGTTCAGCACCGGTAGTGACGACAGCTATTACGGCATGCGCGCAGTTCCGACTGAGAGCGTGCTTCTGACGGCGGACAGCCAGGCAGAGGGGCCGATAACCCTGCAGGAAGAAAATGAGGAGGCAGTGACATGGGATTATTTAGCGGACAGTTTGCCAATGTAGTAGAATGGCAGGAATTCCGGGATGATATGCTCTTCTGGAAATGGAGCAACAAGGAGATTAAGAAAGGAAGCCGGCTGATTATCCGTCCGGGCCAGGACGCGATTTTCCTCTACAACGGCAAGGTAGAGGGTATCTTCCGGGACGAGGGAAGCTACGACATTGAATCGGCGATCATTCCGTTCCTGTCTACCTTAAAGGGATTCAAGTTCGGTTTTAACAGCGGCCTGCGGGCGGAAGTGCTGTTTATCAATACCAAAGAGGTGCTGGTAAAATGGGGAACCAAGAGTCCGGTACTGATTCCGACACCGGGACTTCCGGGCGGTATGCCCATCCGGGCTTTCGGTACCTTCGCGTGCAAGGTATCCGATTACGACGCTCTGATTGAAAAGGTAGCGGGCATCAAGCAGCAGTATTCTGTGGAGGATGTGCGGGAGCGCATCATCGGTATGCTGGATCAGCTTCTGATGAAATGGATTTCAAAGGAAGGCAAAGATATGTTCAATCTTCAGGCCAACGCGGACGCCATTGGCCGTGGTATCCGGGAGGATTTGGACATGGAGATGAGTAAGATTGGTATCAGCATTGCCAGCTTCGCGATTTCCAGCTTCAACTATCCGGAGGAAGTCCAGAAGATGGCTGAGAAGGCGGCGGCCCAGAGCATGATTGGTGATGTGGGACGCTTCCAGCAGGTAGCCATGGGCGAGGCGATGGCTAAAGGTCAGGGCGGCGGAACCGCTTCCGATATGGCTGGTATGGCCATGGGAATGGCCATGGGCCAGCAGATGGCGTCTCAGATGGCACAGGCCATGAACGGCGGCGCACAGCAGACCGCGGTTCCGAATCAGGGCGCGGCAGCAGGCGGCACAGCTCCGAATTTCTGTCCCAACTGTGGTACGAAGACCAATGGAGCGAATTTCTGCCCCAATTGCGGACAGAAGCTGGTATAAAAGGGCGGAATGTAACGAGACAGGGAGATAAAGAGAGTTATGAGTAGTTATGATCTTTTGAACCCGGAACAAAAAGAAGCGGTGCTTCATACCGAAGGACCGCTTCTGATTTTGGCGGGAGCCGGTTCCGGCAAGACCCGTGTGCTGACGCACCGGGTGGCATATCTGATAGAGCAGGGTGTTGCGCCCTGGAATATTCTGGCTATTACCTTTACCAATAAGGCGGCAGGGGAGATGCGGGAACGCGTAGACAAGCTGGTGGGCCTTGGCAGCGACAGTATCTGGGTCAGTACCTTCCATTCCACCTGTGTGCGGATTCTGCGGCGCTATATCGATCGGCTAGGCTATGACACCTCATTTTCCATCTACGATACAGATGACCAGAAGTCGGTGATGAAGGAGGTCTGCAAAAAGCTGCAGATCGACACGAAGATCTATAAAGAAAGGATGCTTCTCGGCGCTATTTCCCATGCAAAGGATGAGCTGATGAATCCGGTGCAGATGCAGCTGGATGCGGGCAGCGACTGGAATCAGCAGAAGATCGCCGGGGTCTATGCGGAATACCAGGCTCAGCTTCATAAGAATAACGCGCTGGATTTCGACGATCTGATTATGAAGACTGTGGAGTTGTTCCAGAACTGTCCGGATGTGCTGGATTTTTATCAGGAGCGGTTCCGCTATATCATGGTGGACGAGTATCAGGATACCAATACAGCCCAGTTTAAGCTGGTAAGCCTGTTGGCGGCAAAGTATCAGAATCTCTGTGTGGTGGGTGACGACGATCAGTCTATTTACCGGTTTCGTGGCGCAAATATCATGAATATCCTGAACTTTGAGCAGGTATTTCCGGACGCGAAGGTCATCAAGCTGGAGCAGAACTACCGTTCCACCAGCAATATTCTGAACGCGGCCAACGAGGTCATTCACCATAACCAGGGTCGGAAGGACAAGCGGCTGTGGACGGATAACGGTGCAGGCGTGCCGGTGCGCTTCCGGCAGTTCCAGAATGCCTTTGAGGAGGCGGAGCATGTCATTGGCAATATTACCAGCCATATCCAGAAGGAGGAGGCAGAGTATAAAGATCATGCGATCCTCTACCGCACCAACGCCCAGTCCCGCCTCTTTGAGGAAAAGCTGATTTACGCAAATATCCCCTATAAGATCATCGGCGGCGTCAATTTTTATGCCCGCAAGGAGATCAAGGATCTGCTGGCTTACTTAAAGACCGTGGACAATGGCCGTGACGAGGTGGCCGTGCGCCGCATCATCAACGTGCCCAAACGGGGCATCGGCGCGACAACTTTAAGCCGTGTGGGTGAATATGCCGTGGCCAACGATATGGGCTTTTATGAGGCCCTTCTGAACGCGGAGCAGATTCCGGGCATTGGCCGTGGCGCGTCCAAGGTGCTGCCTTTTACAGTGCTGATTCAGACCCTCAGGGCCAAGCAGGAGCATGCGAAGGTCAGTGAGCTTCTGGAGACTATTCTGGAGGAGACCGGTTACCGCAGAGAGCTGATCCTGGAGGGCACCGATGAGTCGGAGGCCCGTCTGGAGAATATCGACGAACTCATGAGCAAGGTCAAGGATTATGATGAAAATGCGGAGAATCCGTCCCTCAGCGGCTTCCTGGAGGAAGTGGCTCTGGTGGCTGATATCGATAACCTGGAGGAGGAGAGCAATCATGTGGTGCTGATGACGCTTCACAGCGCCAAGGGTCTGGAGTTTCCCTATGTCTATATGGTCGGCATGGAGGAGGGAATGTTCCCCAGTTACATGTCCATTGTGGCCGATAATCCCCAGGAGGAGATAGAAGAGGAGCGTCGCCTCTGTTATGTGGGTATCACCCGCGCCAAGAAGGAGCTGACCATGACGGCGGCCAGACAGCGTATGCTACGGGGGGAGGTCCAGTACAATATGATTTCCCGCTTCGTCAAGGAGATTCCGGACGAGTATCTGGAAAATAAGACCGAAAGCCCGGGACAGAGGGCAAAAGAGGCTAAGGAGCAGCGCATCAACCAGCGCAGACAGGCTATGCTGGAGGCCAGAAAAAGTCTTCGGACCAAGCCCATTCAGTCCAAAATGGTAGCGGCTACCAAGGCGTCCCATCTGGACTACAGCGTGGGAGACCGGGTGAAGCATATCCGTTTCGGCGAGGGTACGGTGCTTGAGATTATCGAAGGCGCCAAGGACTATGAGGTGCGCGTGAACTTCGATGTGGCGGGTGTGAAGAAGCTGTTCGCCTCCTTTGCCAAGCTTCAGAAGGTGTATTGACCGGAATCGCATTTTTTTGACGGAACCCATAGTATTTTAAAAGGGAATATGATATAATATCTAAAACAAGCGGCAGTCTGCGGAAAGGATGTAGGAACGATGAATAATAAGATGGAAGATTTTCTGACAGCAACCAAATTAAATGAACTGATTCACAAGAAAGAGATCGAGGAGAAGAACAAGAACACGGTTCTCTGGACTCTGGCAGTGATCGGAGCGGTAGCGGCAGTGGCAGGAATCGCCTATGCAGTATATCGTTTCTTTGCACCGTCCTATCTGGATGAGTTCGAAGATGACTTCGATGACGATGAGTTTGACGATGATTTCTTCGATGACGAGGAAGAATAAGAAAAAGAAGTGAGCGAAGAGTGTCTCAGGACGGAACAGATGTTTTGAGACACTCTTTTTCGGTTCTCTGTTTTGGATTTTGTGACAGAAAGAGGAAGTTTATGAAAAAAGGTGAAATTTACGAGGGAATCGTCGAAAAGACGGAGTTTCCGAATAAAGGAATTGTGACCGTGGAAGATCGCCGCGTGGCGGTGAAGAACACATTGCCGGGACAGAAAGTGCAGTTTCGGCTTAAAAAGGTGCGAAAAGGTGTAGGCGAAGGGCAGCTTCTTCAGATTCTGGAGCCTGCGGCCAATGAGATTACGTCGGTCTGTCCGCATTTTGTAAACTGCGGCGGATGTACCTGGCAGAATTTGTCCTACGAAGATCAGAGGCTCTTAAAAGAAGGGCAGCTTAAGGAACTTCTGGACGGCGCGATTACAGCCCCCTATGTATTTGAAGGCGTTAAGGGCAGCCCGAGACAGCTGGAGTACCGCAATAAGATGGAGTTCTCCTTCGGCGATGAGGAAAAGGACGGCCCGCTGGCTCTTGGTATGCACAAGAGAGGCAGCTTCTACGACATCGTAACGGCAGACAAGTGTCAGATTGTGGATGCGGATTTCCGGAAGATTCTCTGCTGTGTGCTGGAGCATTTTGAAAAGAAAAAGTTACCCTTCTATCACAGACTGCGCCACACCGGGTATCTGCGCCATCTGCTGGTGCGTAAAGCGGTGAATACCGGGGAGATCCTGGTCGATCTGATTACCACCACCCAGCACCTCGGAGAGGACGGCGGCGATTACAGCGCCCTGGCAGCGGACGAGTCCTGGGCGGAAGAGCTGCGCGCGCTTTCGCTGGAGGGTGAGATTGTGGGTATCCTGCATACCTATAATGACAGTCTGGCAGATGTGGTGCAGAATGACCGAACCGAGCTTCTGTATGGACGGGATTATTTCTACGAGGAGCTTCTGGGGCTCCGGTTTAAGATTTCCCCCTTCTCCTTCTTCCAGACCAATTCCCTGGGAGCAGAGCTGCTCTATGAGACTGCCCGGGGCTATATCGGAGAGACGGACGATCGTGTGATCTTCGACCTGTACAGCGGCACCGGCACCATTGCCCAGATGCTGGCTCCGGTGGCCAAAAAGGTAGTGGGCGTGGAAATCGTGGAGGAGGCTGTAGAAGCCGCCAAAGTGAATGCCCGGCTGAACGGCCTGACCAACTGTTCCTTTATCGCCGGCGATGTGCTGAAGGTTATCGATGAGCTGACAGATAAGCCGGATCTCATTGTGCTGGATCCGCCCCGGGACGGAATTCACCCCAAGGCGTTGCAGAAGATCATTGATTTCGGCGTAAACCGGATTGTCTATATCAGCTGTAAGCCCACCAGCCTGACGCGTGATCTGGAGCTTCTGCAGGGCAGAGGCTACCGGGTGGAGAAGTGCGTGGGCGTGGATATGTTCCCGTTTACGGGGAATGTCGAGACGGTTGTTTTGCTTTCCAAGGGAGAAATCGACTCGAAGAAGGTGCGGGTGGAGTTCTCGCTGGAAGATATGGATATGTCCGGCTTCCAGAAGGGCGCGACTTATGAACAGATCAAGGCGTATGTGTTGGAGCATACCGGTTTGAAGGTATCTTCCCTGTACATCTCACAGATAAAGCGCAAGTGCGGGCTGGATGTGGGGCAAAATTATAACCTGTCAAAGAAGGAAGATGCCAAAGTGCCAAAATGTCCGCCGGAGAAGGAAGCGGCGATCAGGGATGCGTTGAAATATTTTCAGATGATTTAAGAGTCTATTGAGCAAAAAAGCAGTAAATCAATTTCAGATTTACTGCTTTTGCTGGCCGGGCCGGTGAGCTACGAGCATTCATGACTTTTTGATAACTTGTTCCATACTGATATATTAAGCGGAAAGTTGTGGCCCTGTATTTTCAGAGGGAAACGAATGCTCCTTGAATATATCCCACAAAATATGCCATCGCTATACTCAGTGCAATGCAACATATACATAGTATTTCAGCAATTACCTTTTTTTCGATTATTTCATTTATGGACTTTCCGTAATCAATAGTAGACCATACCATTGAAAGCAAAAATAGAATTGAAATCCATTGAGTATGAAATGATAGTCCCATGCTAACAAATACATAGTTTGAGATGATGTAAAAAGCGCTTCTGACTACAACTTCTGTCACTTTTACAATCCGATTTCTCATAGAATTCTCCCTCTCTGATAATACTGTGGGCGGCAGCACTCCTTGCTGTCGCCCCTTGATTGCCTATCTGCAAAGGCGGGCGGGGCTGTCAACGGCGGCGTTGCGCCGTTCATCTTGACCGTTGACTGGCTCGGCTGGCTTTGCTATTCCGTGATCTCTTTCAGTTATTGTCAAAGGAAATGTAGATAGTTAGACTATTGGGTATGTAGCTGATACTTAACCACTTTTCGTCGTTTGATAAAAGTGTCCCGATAGAAACATAGTTTTCTCCCTCGATTTCCTCTGACACATTTTCAATTACAGAAAAGCCTTCTTGGTTCAAAAGCTCCATATACTCGTTATAGTCGTTTTCGCTAATACCGGTAAGGTTGATATTACAATTCTCATGTTCTGTATCAAGTGTAGCCCATGCAACCGTACCAGGCGCAACAGGAAGCCCCTCTGTGTACTCATTCTCAGGCCAAACACCCTCGTCCAATTTTGTAACACTATTAGATTGCGTATTGTTCTCATTGCTTGTCGGTGTAGATGAGGTATTTTGATTAGAACACGCAGCCAAAAAAATCATAATCATGATTGTGAATACAGAAATATATTTCTTCATTGGTTACCTCCTGTTTTTGTGTATGGTTCGGATAATTAACAAAAGAGCAATAGCTGTTGCTGCAAACCCAATAGCCAAAAGGATTTGCGAAATATCAAAGGCAAACGCGCCCTCAATCTGTATATTTGTTGTCGCGTCGGCTTGTCCGATTGCTCCTTCTGGTACTTTTCCTGATTGTGTAACAACATATACCGAAAAGGTAGCAGCCGCGATAACAAGCGCAGCAAGAGTAGAAATGATACCGTTCCTTTTTTTCGATTTGGTGTTATCAATGCCAAACTGTTCTGCGGTGCTGTCTGCAAATTCTTTTGGCGTCCCCAAACGCTGGATAATCTGCTGCTCTGTTTCTCCATGCTCCATAGCAGACGCAAAAACTTCATTCAAGTCACGTACAACCTCTTTTTTCATTTTGCGTGGTAAAGATAGTTCCTTTTCAACCTGTTTGATATATTGTTCTTTCATTTGGATACCCTCGCTTGTTGATAACTTTCTATAAAGCCGTTTACGCAGTTTTCATAGCTTGACCAAAATAAGATTAGTTCATCAAGTACATTCCTGCCTTTATCCGTTAAAGAATAATACTTTTTTGAGCCGCCATTTGCCGCAGCCGGAGCCAATCGGCATTTGATTAGTTCTGCTTCCTGCAAACGATACAAAATGGGGTAAATGGTTCCCTCTTTCGCATATCCCAAAACAGACGCACTATTGTTCAATTCAGTTATAATTTCATATCCATAAGTTTCCTTGCGTCCGATTAGGCATAAAAGTATCATTTCCAGAGAGCCTTTTTTGAATTGCTGGACATATTTGTTATTCATATCGTTGCCTCTCTTTAGCTTTGCTATTTAGGTTCACTAAGTAGCAACTATATTATATCTCTTCCGAAGTATCAGAGTCAATAGGCTTAACGAAAAAGTTACAAGATGTCTGTGTAAGGTAATGACAGAATAGCGGTGTGCTGGCGAACTATGCTTTATTTTGTTTTTTATCTAAATCATTCAATAGGGCGGTAGCATCCCTATTGGCAAGGGGATTCCAAAAGGGGAACAGAGTTCTCCTTTGTCTGGGGTGTTCAGAGGGGATAGAGTTCCCCTTTGACCGGAAGAATCCAAAGAAACCGGCGGTTTCGTGGCACACGACTTTCCTCGGAAAGTCTAGTGTGTTATACCTTTATGGAGCAGATGGCAGCCGGAATTGTAGCACGCCCCGGAAAGTGCGGCTACAGTTGCGGCGTTCTGGCGGGAAAGGTTGCCCCCCTTGCGGGGCAGCATAAGCGACAGAAAAAGGCTGGCAGGCGGTGCGAGCGAGCACTGTCTGTCAGCCGTGTCATTTGCGGAACAAAGGTATATCAAAGCCCCCGTCAGCCGCTGCTTCCCATCGTATCAAAACCACCACGGCAGCTTCCCGCGCAGACTGTCCATCGCCTCGCCCTCCACCTTCTTTGTCCGGCTCTCACTGAGGTGGAAATGGAGCGCCGTACCGATCAGCGGGTGCTCGATTCCATCGGTAAAGCCATAGCGGTACAGCAGATAGGTCTGCTCTCTGGCCGTCAGCTTGTCCAGCGCCGCATACAATTCTGTCAGCTGTTCTTTTTGGATATAGATTTGCTCCGGCGTTTGGGTGTGAGGGTCGGCTATGGCTTCGATCCGCAGCATCCGTTCATCCTCTGAGAGAACGTCATCCAGATATACTCTCTGGAAGCCGGGGCCGTCTTTCTTATCCACCATCCGTTGTTCAAATAAAGCCAGAGCGGCACGGATGCAGTCTGTCATGGCATTGCGGACTGCCGGTGCTGCATAGGTCAGAAATTTCATGCCGCGTCCAGTGTCAAACAAAGGGATCGCGTTCAGCAGGCCGATACTTCCCTCCTGCACCAAATCATCTAAATCAATTCCAATATCATTTTCATCCAATCCCATGCTTCGATATTGTTCCAGTGCTATTTTTCGGATGAATCCCAGATTGTTTTCCAACAAAATGTCACGGGCAGCCGTATCCCCTGCCTGTGCCAGTCTGCACAGCTGCTCATTGCTTCGGGTCGGCATTTTGCTTCTCCTGCGCGTGGTCTAAGGTGGATTGGAGAAATTCCGTCAGCGCCTGACCAAACTTGTCTAACGCTTCCTTTTGCACGCCGTCCATCCCTGCCGCGCTCTGGGTAACGGCGGCGGAAATCATTTCCGGCGTGATGGTCGGTGCCTGGACATCCTGGCCTTTTGTCAACTCGGAGAACATCTGCTGGGTGATGCCCTTGGTCAAAGACTGCGCCGCCGTAAAATCATTGCCGATCTCTTTCTTCACTTCCCGCAGTGCTGCCATAAATGTGTTCTGTATCATCGTCAGGTCTGCCTGATATACAGGGACTTTCTGCCTGCTAACAGTTCTGGCAGCCTGCACCGCAACGTCTGTTTTATTGTTCCGGCGCAGCATGGCGCTGAGGGTGGTAAGCATTTGATTCTGTCCGGCGAAACCGGAGGCCAGCGTATCGTCAAAATATTGCTCGATCATGTAGGTGACTTCTGCAAAACGCGGACTTTCCAATAGGCGGTTGACGATCTCCGCATTGGCTTTTCCGGTGTACAGGTTTCGCGCAGCCTGCACCGACAGGCCCAGTTCTTCAATATCAAAATTTGTCCGGTCGGGCGTGTTGACTTCCCCCAGCAGGAAATCTGTGGAGACTTCAAACACTTTTGCAATGCGGAGCAAATGTTCTGTGCTGATCTTATCGGTCTTGCCGCTGACAAACCGGCTGATGGCGCTTTCGGTGCTGCCGATGCGGGTCGCCAGCTGTGCCTGGGTAATTTTATGTTCCTTCATAAGCTCCTGCATCCGCTGCCGGATATTTCCGGGCAGGTAGGCTCCCTCCATATGACGCACCTCTTTTCTGCAAATTCTCATTAACCATTATACCTTATAAAACCAGTGCGGGCAAATGCTTTCCGCTGGCTTCACCGCTCTGAGGTCTTGCATTTTTGCAAGATTTCAGGGCGGCATTTTTTCGTTTCTTGCACTTTTGGCGGATTTTTCGGTCTATAGGCTTTTTCTCCGTATATTCAGGCAGACGGGCAGATACCGTCAATAAATGATGGAGGGCAAAGCCTATGAATTTGTTTGAAACTGTGAAAAACTCTGTCACCGTGAAGCAGGCCGCCGAACGCTACGGCTACAAGGTCAACCGGGGCGACATGATCTGCTGCCCCTTCCACGATGACCGGTATCCCAGCATGAAGCTGAACAGGGATTATTTCTATTGCTTCGGCTGTGGGGCCACCGGGGACGTGATTGACTTTGTGGCGCGACTGTTCGGCCTGAGCAGCTACGAGGCCGCAAAGAAGCTGGCCTATGACTTCGGCATCGACCCGGACAAGCCCCCGGCAGCTGCGGCGCTGAAAAAGCCTTATCCGCTGGCGAGGGCCTTCCGCAACGATGAGATGTACTGCCAACGGGTGCTGTGCGATTATCTGCATCTGCTGGAACACTGGAAAATCGAGTATGCCCCACAGTTGCCGGAGGACAATCCAGACGATCGTTTTGTGGAGGCGTGTCATATGATCGAGTATGTAGATCATTTGTTGGACGTGCTCATGTTTGCGGAACTGGAGCAGCGCATGAAGGCGGTGGATATGCTCCTGAAGGACGGAACCATTGCTGCGCTGGAGCAGCGGCTGAAACGTCTGGGAAAGGAGGTGCAGCACCGTGGCGAAGAACGAGCAATCGCGTGAGGTCAACCAGCCTGTCTGGTTTGACGGCAAGAGCATCAACGAAGCCCTGTTTTGTGATGATTTTCTGAGCAGACACAAAATCATCTACACAAACGGGGCTTTTTTTACGCCCGATGGCCGTGTAACTAATGACCTGCCCCTACGCAGCGAAATCTTTGACGAGCTTCGCTGCTGTGCGGTCAGCAATATTCCTCGCAAGATCAGCAACATTGTGGAGCTGATGAAGCTGGCTGCACTGATGGAGGATTTCCCACCGGAAACCGATCGCATCCACCTGGCAAATGGCACATTATTTCTGGATGGCACCTTTACAGAGGGGAAACCGGAAATCGTGCGCTGTCGTTTGCCGGTGGCCTACAATCCCAACGCCCCCACACCGGCCCGCTGGCTGGCGTTTTTGGATGGGCTGCTTTACCCGGAGGACATTCCGACTTTGCAGGAATATATCGGCTACTGCCTGATCCCCAGCAACAAAGGCCAGCGGATGATGGTTATCAAGGGCAACGGCGGCGAGGGCAAGAGTCAGATAGGCGCGGTGCTGTCCGCCCTGTTCGGAAGCAACATGAAGGACGGCAGCATCGGCAAAATTTCCGAGAACCGCTTCGCCCGCGCTGATCTGGAACACATTCTGCTGTGTGTGGATGACGATATGCGGATGGAGGCCCTGCGTCAGACCAACTATGTCAAATCTATCGTCACCGCCCAGGGCAAGATGGACTTGGAGCGCAAGGGCAAGCAGAGTTATCAGGGATGGATGTGTGCCCGGTTGCTGGCATTCAGCAACGGCGACTTGCAAGCCCTCTTTGACCGCAGCGATGGCTTCTACCGGCGTCAGTTAGTGTTGACCACCAAAGAAAAACCTGCTGACCGTGTGGACGATCCAGACCTGGCTGAAAAGATGAAAGCAGAGATCGAGAGCATCTTCCTGTGGGCCTTTGCGGGATTGCAGCGACTGGTCGCCAACAGCTTCAAGTTCGCCGAGAGTCAACGCACCAGAGAGAACCGGGAAGCCGTCAAGCGTGACAACAACAATGTGTTCGATTTTCTGGAATCCGAGGGCTATATTCGGCTGAAAGCTGATGCGTCTATCAGTTCTAAGGATTGCTACGACATTTACCGGATGTGGTGCGAGGAAAACAGTCTGACTGCACTCAAACGCCGCAGCTTCAGCGATGTGCTGGTGGCAGTCTGCGGCAAGTACAATCTGGAACACTGCAACACGATCACCAATTCGGCAGGACGCCGGGTATGGGGCTTTATGGGTATTGAGGCAGTGGCAAGGCCGCATATAAACGAGTTTACGGACGCTTCACAGTGTACGTACGTACCAGAAGACTGGCGGGATTGATTTCCGCTCTGGTCGCCGGTACGTATGTACGCAGCGATTGACCCTGTTACCTCATATATTGTAGAGGCGCTTCATTTGGATAAAGTGGTCGTGCCCATTTTGGGTACACCTATTTTGATGTGTAAAAGTGGTTATGGACATTTTGTCCACCACCAGAACCGTGAAATTCTTCGCGCTTTTGTGCTGTGAAGTAGGTGTGGTCATTTTGACCACAGCTGAAGCGGTCAGTAAAAGCGGTGATTTTGCAGGCATACTTTAGAGCAATCTCAAAACGGCGAAATGTTTCTCTTTTATCCGTATACAGTTCGCCGCATAGCGGCTCACGGAACAACGTACAGATTGCAGCATTTTGTGACAATACAGCCCGAACAGTGAAAAGTCCCGCATTTCTGTGAAGTCGAATATTCCGCCGTTGACCAACGATACGCAGGGAATCATTTCTATCGCAAAACAGCATTTGCACAAATTTCACCATTGACCAAAGCCGGTGCGCTCCCCAGCGTAGCCGGTTCTTTTTATGACGCAACCGAAAATCATGTTTTATCTATCAAGTGACAAAGGGCTTCACTTGCGAAAATGGAGGAATATATTTTATGAAGTCAAGTATCCGAAACGAAATCAAGGCGCAGATCATCCGCGCCGGTTACACCATGCAGGAAGTCGTTGACCAGCTGCACGATGAGTATGGGTGGAGCGACAGCGTATCCAATCTTTCCGGAAAATTGCAGCGGGAATCGCTGCGGTATCGGGAGGCCGTGGAGTTGGCTGACGTGCTGGGATATGACATTGTCTGGCAGAAACGGAGGGATTGAGTATGGAAAAAGCACAATACGCGATTATGCGATTTGCCAAATATAAGGGGCCTGAAATCGGCAATATCGAGGCCCATAACGAGCGCACAAAGGAAAAGTACGCCAGTAATCCCGATGTGGATACCAGCCGAAGCAAGTACAACTTCCATCTGGTCAAACCGCCCGGCAAGTACCGGGCCGAGTCAGAGAGGCAAATTGCCGCTGCCGGATGCCGTACCCGGAAAGACAGTATCCGTATGATCGAGACGCTGTTCACAGCCAGCCCGGAGTTCTTTAAGGGAAAGAAACGGGCGGAAATTCGGGTATTTTTCGAGGAAGCTCTGCACTTTCTGGAACAGCATCAGTCCAAAGAGACAATTATATCCGCCGTGGTGCATATGGACGAGAAAACGCCCCATATGCACCTTTGTTTTGTCCCTTTGACGGAGGATGGCAGGCTCAGCGCCAAAGACATCATGGGCAATAAAAAGAAGCTGACCTGGTGGCAGGATGAGTTTTGGAAACACATGGTCAAGAAGTTTCCAGATTTGGAGCGTGGCGAGAGCGCCAGCCTGACCGGGCGCGACCATATCCCGCCCCGCGTATTTAAGGAGATGACCAGACTGACCAAACAGAAAAGCAAACTGGAGGATCTGCTCACTGGAATCAATCCCTTTAACGCCAAAAGCCGGGCGGAGGAAATCTGCAAGATTCTGGATAGCTATATTCCAAGCGTGGAGAAGATGGACACGCTACTGCGGAAATATGGTGTGGCTTTTACGAAAACAGCATCCGAAAACAAAAAGCTGAAAACGAAAAATGCCGAGCTGGAAGAATCTCTTGCATCGGCGCAGAAGGTCAGCACCCTAAAGCAGATCGAAGACCTCAAGCTGCGGCGCGACTATGACAGTGCCGTGGCGATTTTGGAACAGATACCGGCAGAAGTTTTGAACATCTATGCGCAGAGCAGCCATAGAGGAAAGGAGCGGCCTATTGAGCAAAGTTTATGATGATCCAAAATATAATGCGGCATTTGACCGCTGTGTTGATGTGATGGCGCGGCTGTTGCAGAAGTACGGGCCGCAGCTGTTGGAGCAGATGCAGGAGACTGCGAAGGATGGCTGTACACAGTCTGCGGTATCAGGAAAGCAACCCGTTCCTGTGTATCAGGAATTTGGCAAAGCCGCTTGATATAAATTGAATTTACACGTTGCGTATTTGCTTGGCGTATGCTATAATAAATACGCAACGTGTATTTTGCTTTATGGGGTAAATGAAATGGACTGCAAAACCAAAATAAAAGAACTGCGGGAAAGCACCGGCATGAACCGCAAGGAATTTTGTAAATATTTTCGGATTCCTTATCGGACTGTGACAGAGTGGGAACTGGATAACCGCCATGCGCCGGAATATGTACTCCGTTTGTTGGAGTATTACATTCAGAATGAAGGTCTGGCGAAGAAGAAAGTAACGGATGAATGTTCAGAGCTGGAAGAAAGGAGCGGCCTGCATGAAGAAAACTAAAACAAAATGTTATCTCTACACACGGGTATCTACATCCATGCAGGTGGACGGATATAGTCTGGATGCTCAGCGAGACAAGCTGCGGAAATACGCTGAATACGAAGATATGGTAGTGGCCGGTGAATATTCTGACGAAGGCTTTTCCGGCAAGAATATTCAGGGCAGACATGAATTTCAGCGGATGCTGCAAGACATTCAGGACTGCAAAGACGGCGTGGAATATGTGCTGGTATTCAAGCTGTCCCGGTTCGGCAGGAATGCCGCTGATGTGCTGAATTCCTTGCAGCTAATGCAGGATTTCGGCGTCAATCTGATTTGTGTGGAAGACGGCATTGACAGTTCCAAAGATTCCGGCAAGCTGATGATTTCTGTCCTTTCTGCGGTGGCAGAGATTGAGCGTGAGAATATCCGGACACAGACGATGGCTGGACGAGAGCAGAAAGCCCGTGAGGGAAAATGGAATGGCGGCTTTGCTCCTTATGGATACCGCCTTGAAAAAGGCGAATTACTGATTGCCGAGGATGAAGTGGATGTGATCCGTACTATCTTTGACCGTTATATTCACACCAACGATGGTGTCAGCGGTGTGGCGAAATATCTGAACCGGCAGGGCTTTGTGAAGAAGTTGCGGCAGAACGGCACCATTCCCGGTTTTTCTGCCAGCTTTGTGAAAAGTATCATTGATAATCCGGTATATATGGGGAAAATTGCCTATGGCAGACGCCGGACAGAGAAGAAGATCGGCACACGGAATGAGATGCACGTGGTTGAGCAATCGGAGTTCCCTGTGTACGAGGGGAAGCATGAGGCTATCATTTCAGAAGAAGATTGGAACCTCGCGCAGGAAAAACGGAAAATCAATGCTTACCGGCGTGAGAAAGTCAATGACCCTACCCACGCACATATCTTGTCCGGTATTCTGAAATGCCCCTGCTGCGGCAAAAGTCTGTACGGGAATATTGCGAAAGCCCACAGCAAGGACAAAAAGACCCGCTATTACTATTACTGCAAGAATACGGTGACGCCAACAGGCCACGAGTGTACCTTCCGGCTGAATATTGAGCAGATGGAAATGAACCGCATGGTAGCGTCAATCATCTCTGCTATGGTCAGTGACCCACGGTTTGCGGATGCAATCAAGGCGAAAATCGGCTCCGCTGTCGATACGAACGATTTGGAGAAGCAGCTGGAAGCATTACAGGCGCAGCTTCGGCAGACATTAGGCACAAAGGCCCGACTGGAACGGCAGATGGACGGTTTAGATGTGAATGACCCGTATTATGACCGGAAAATTTCTGATTTGCAGCGCCGATATGACGAGCAATATGGCGCAATAGATGAGATTGAAGTCCAGATTGACGATGTGCAAAGCCAGATACGGAGTATCCGGCAGGAGAAGATTTCGGGTGACAATATCTACCGCCTGCTACTGGCGTTCGATCAGGTCTATGAAGCTGCCTCCGAGGTGGAGAGGAAGGAGTTCATGCGGGCATTCATTGAACGGATCGAGTTATTTCCGGAAAAGCAGCCGGACGGAAACTGGATCAGGAAGATTATCTTCAATTTCCCCGTTCCTGTGAATGGGGCGGAAGTGAAAGAATTGCCCTTGGAAAATGGAACAATGGTCGAGACGGTTGTTCTTTTGTCCCAACAAAAACCAGATGACACGATAGAGATCGACTTAGACCTGGACGAGCTGGATGCCACCAGTGCCGAGTTGAAAGCAACCTATCAGGAAATCAAAGATTATGTGTTGAAAGAATTTGGCTTGAAGGTTTCAAGTTTATATATTTCTCAGGTAAAACGCAAATGTGGAATTGAAGTGGGAGAAAACTATAATCTTCCAAAATCAGAAAATGCAAGAGTTCCACAATGTCCGAAAGAGAAAGAAGATGCTATCAAGGCTGCCCTGAAATATTATGCGATGATCTAAGGACATCGCTGATTTCAAGGAGGAATAACACATGAAAAGCACATTTGAAAAAATGGGTGGAACCAACACACTTGGCGCAGACGGAATTTACTATCCGAATCTTGTCAGTACAGATGAAGAACCGCATTATGGGAAATATGGAATGATGCGGAAAACATATCTGAAAGAGCATCGTCCGGCAATGTATTCACTGTATACGTTGGAAGACAGATTGACAGAACATCTGAATGTTGTAGACGATGAAGCACAGGAACTGCAGCAATCAGGAGCCTTCATGGTGAAAAGGGAAAACTGCCGATTGTTGCCATGACTGCCAATGCTTTTGCAGAAGATGTACAGTTGGCCAAAAATACAGGCATGAATGGACATATCGCGAAACCGCTGGATATGAATAAGCTGAATGATGTTCTGGAAAACTGGCTGTAATTTGCCTTCCTGGATGCATGGGAAAAGCAGCTAGGAAACACAACTTCTGGATAAGATGTCTGCAGATTTTACTTCTGTCTATTATGTTGAATTAAATACCGGTTCCTTTGAAATTCTCCATTTGAGTGCTGGGACCAACGTAAAAAAATGAATCTGAAGCAGTATGATGATTTCAATTATTTCGTTGACCAATATACGATCCAGTATCTGTATGAGAAAGAAAGAGAGAAATTTAAAAACTGGCTTTCGACAGGGCATCTGAAGGAACAGCTTTCCCGGAGTGAACGCATTACATACCATTATAGAAGCAAACCGAATCCGGAACATCATAAATTTTTTGAAGTGCGGGCAAGCAGAATATATCAATGATATTGTCAAGATTAGATAAAATCATCCATACCGACGGAAAACATAAATTATGTTTTTGACCTCTTTCGCCGCAAACAGAAGCAAGCATGCATATCATCTGGAAAAAATATCAAGTATTTTCTAAAGCGTCTGAAAAATTTTTAGAAAAATTAAAATTAATTTCTTTATGATAATTTATAAAAGGGGCTGCCGCTCATCATCTATTATTGATTTTGCATGGATATTCGCTGATAATAGGTATTTATGATATCCTGTAAAGTAATCATATTCATTTTTTCTTCAGCAGTTTTTTGGATTTCATGATAGAATCCCTGCAAAGACAACTGAATATTAATGCCAACGCCGCAATCAGGGTTGGTATGAGTATCTAAATGAAGCAGTGGTTTCTCACCTTCAACTGCTTTATAAATATCCAGCAATGTGATCTGTTCGGTTGGTTTTGAAAGAGAAGGACGGGCATGTCCGGCTACACTGGTCATAAGTCCGGCTTTTTTTAGTTTTAACATAAGCTGGCGTACAAAGCCGGGATTTGTATGGATACTTTCTGCAATTGAGGCACTGGAGAGAGATTTTTCCTGGTTGATAGCAATCAGAACCATTACATGAACAGTATCGCTTAATTTCGTTGAGTATTTCATGATAAGAAACTCCTTGTAGTATGATATAATGATTTTGTTTTCACATATTTTTAATTTTGACGATTGTAAATAATATAGTTACAACTATAATAAAGCTTAAAGGAAAAGTCAACACAGGGATGGATAAAAGAGAATCCGGACAAAGCCAGATTTATGAAACCACCAAAATTCTTGCATAAACATTGATTATTATATGATGCGACAAAATATTCACAAAGGAGAACTTATGGAATACAAAAATCAAACAGAAAATCGTGCATTTCAGGAAATGCTGCAGGCAGCTGTAAAACGGCTGCAAAATCGTTCCGGAGAGGAGATTGCTGCAAAAAGCGGAGCTGTTTTTCATAGCAGTCGAAATATGCTTGAGGTACCGAGCTTTCATGAAGTGTTTGCAATTCAACTTCCTGAGTTTTATATTAACTCAGATATAGATGAATGGCATTACCTGACATTGCTGCATTATCTGGATATGGCAGATGGAACAGAAGGCTCACAGAAGCTCATTACTTTTGGCAACCTGAAAGATGGATTAATTCGGGGGACCAAGTTTGACCGGACTGCAGAGCAGAAACTGGAAAAGCTTTTGCAGGACAAAGAACCTGAGAAAATTCAGAAAGCATGTACAAGTCTGGGTGCGGAATTCATAGAGACAACGGCAGATCTGTGTGCTGTTTTTCCAGTTCTGCCAAGATATCCGGTAACTTTAAAGATATGGTTTGCAGATGAAGAATTTCCTGTATCCGGCAAAATATTTCTTCAGGATCATGCTGATCATTATCTGGGTGTAGAAGATGCGGTAACAGTTGGAGAAATTTTACTGCAAAAATTATCGGAAGCATTTTCTTCTCTCTGATCATGAATCAGAAAACTTTCCAGTCCGGCTTTGATAAATTTGTCAGTACCCTGATTGAAATTATGACGGCGGCCGTTTTTATCATTTCCCTCTGGGTAATATATTATAAGCGCTGTTTTCAGAGCCGGAAGCAGACGCTGCTCTATATGGTATCTGATGGGATATACACCCTGGGGCTGTATTGACCTTGTTTCTGCGTCTACCGGAGAATATGCGAAGAGGGAGTTCAATTTGCATTGAACTCCCTGAGCGAAATGATTGATAAAATTTCCAAGCAAGTGGTGTGCTACAATAAGAACGAATCCGATAGTATATCATGAGGAGGTAACCACGATGGAATTCACAGAAGTAATCAAAAACCGCTATTCCTGCAAGGATTATGAGCCGAAGCACAATTCCAGAAAGGAGCTGGCTGAGACGGTACGGTATATTAAAAAAATTAAAAACTAATCCTCATGGATGTTTCCGCTACCCATTTTCCGCTGCCAGACGCCCGGCAGAAGTACCATGTGTCCGGCTTTCAGAGAGGCGGGGACGTCGATGATATTCTGATTGGCGGAGCCACGGAACAGGAGAGAAGCGTCGTGCTCCTCTTCCACGTATTTCCCGTCCACCAGCACGTCGATGAGAGAGAGCAGATCCCGGGCGACAGCCGGATCGCCGACGGAACCGGTCAGCAGGTCGCGTTCAAAGGAAAAGCCGGTGTAGCACCAGAGATTCTTTTCAGGAAAGCGTTCCTTAAAGCGGCGGGCCAGTACAAGCAGACCTTCCTGATTCTCAGGCTCAAAGGGTTCGCCGCCCAGAAAGGATAATCCGGCCACGTAAGCAGGGGCCAGAGCCTCCAGAATCTCATCCATGACGGCCTCGGTGAAGGGCTGGCCAAAGGAAAAATCCCAGGCTTCATAGTTGAAGCAGTTTTTGCAGTGGTGACGGCAGCCGCTGACAAAGAGGGATACGCGGATGCCGGGACCATTGGCGATATCATTTTTCTTGATGACTGCGTAATTCATAGTTCAGACTCCTACAAATGCAGAACACGCTCCTTGATTTCCTGGGTTCTTCCCTGATTCCAGAACTGAGTGCCGATGTAGCCGCAGGTACGGCGTGCCACGTTCAGCTTATTCTGGTCGGTGTTGCCGCAGTTGGGGCAGGTCCAGATGAGCTTGCCGTGCTCGTCTTCCTTGATCTCAATCTCTCCGTCATAGCCGCATACCTGGCAGTAATCACTCTTGGTATTCAGCTCTGCGTACATGATGTTGTTGTAGATAAACTTCATGACGGACAGAACAGCCTCCAGGTTATTCTGCATGTTCGGAACCTCCACATAGGAGATAGCTCCGCCCGGCGACAGTGCCTGGAACTTGGATTCCAGCGCCAGCTTGTCAAAGGCGTCGATCTTCTCGGTCACATGTACGTGATAGCTGTTCGTAATGTAGTTGCGATCCGTTACACCCTTTACGATACCGAAACGCTTCTGCAGACATTTGGCAAACTTGTAGGTGGTGCTTTCCAGCGGAGTACCGTACAGGGAGTAGTCGATATTTTCAGCTGCTTTCCATTTGGCCGTGTACTCGTTGAGCTTCTTCATAATCTCCAGGCCCAGCTCCTCGCCTTCCGGCTCTGTGAGCTTCTTGCCGTTCAGGCTGTATACGCACTCCCAGAGGCCTGCGTAGCCCAAAGACAGGGTGGAGTAACCGCCGTGGAGATATTTATCAATGGTCTCGCCTTTTTCCAGACGGAGCAGCGCGCCGTGTTGCCACAGAATCGGAGCCGCGTCGGAAACGGTGCCGCTTAAGCGCTCATGGCGGCACTGGAGAGCCCGGTGACAAAGCTCCATACGGTCGTCGAAGATCTCCCAGAACTTATTCAGATCGCCTTCGGCGGAAAGTCCGATATCTACCAGATTTACCGTAACCACGCCCTGATTAAAGCGGCCGTAGTACTTCGGCTTGCCGTTCTCATCCACATAGGGGGTCAGGAAACTGCGGCAGCCCATGCAGGTGTAGCAGTGGCCCTCGCCGTTCTTGTCCACTTTGTTCTGGAACATGATTTTCTCGGAAATATAATCCGGAACCATGCGCTTGGCGGTACATTTGGCAGCCAGCTTCGTCAGATAGTAGTAGGGGTCCTCGTCGTGGATATTGTCATCCTCCAGCACATAGATCAGCTTCGGGAAGGCCGGGGTGATCCAGACACCCTTTTCATTTTTCACGCCCTGATAACGCTGGCGCAGAGTCTCTTCTATAATAAGAGCCAGATCCTTCTTTTCCTGTTCGTTCTTTGCTTCGTTCAGATACATGAAGACGGTGACGAAAGGAGCCTGTCCGTTGGTGGTCATCAGCGTGACAACCTGATACTGAATCATCTGTACGCCGTTTTTAACCTCTTCCCGCAGACGCTTCTCGGTAATGAAATCGATCTCCTCCTGGGTCACAGCCTCGCGGATGGAGTGTAGCTCATCGGCCACCTGACGGCGGATCTTCTTCCGGCTGATATCCACGAAGGGAGCCAGATGGGTCAGGGAAATACTCTGGCCGCCGTACTGACAGGAAGCTACCTGGGCAATGATCTGTGTGGCGATGTTGCAGGCAGTGGAGAAGCTGTGGGGCTTCTCGATAAGAGTACCGCTGATAACGGTACCATTCTGCAGCATATCCTCCAGATTGACCAGATCACAGTTGTGCATATGCTGGGCAAAATAATCCGCGTCGTGAAAATGGATGATGCCCTCCTGATGGGCCTCCACGATATCCGGCGGAAGCAGAATACGGCGGGTGATATCCTTGCTGACCTCGCCTGCCATATAGTCGCGCTGTACGCTGTTGACAGTGGGGTTCTTATTGGAATTCTCCTGCTTGACTTCCTCATTATTACATTCAATCAGGCTTAAGATCTGCTCGTCCGTGGTGTTGGACTTCCGCACCAGGGCGCGGGTATAGCGGTAGGTGATGTACTGTCTCGCCACGTCAAAGGCGCGCTGATTCATGATCTGATCCTCGACCATATCCTGAATTTCCTCCACGCTTAAGGAACGCTTGATATTCAGCGCCGCGCTCTCCACGTCTTCGGCGATTCGCTTAATCTGAACCGGGGTCATCCGGGCGCTGGGAACGACGCTGTCATTGGCCTTGGAGACCGCAACGACGATCTTGTGAGGATCAAATTCAACCTCTGCTCCGCTTCGTTTAATGATTTTCATGTGCTACACTCCCTCTATGATAAAAATTGTAATCAAAATTAGCGACAAGTTTATTGTAACAAGATATAGTAGTGGTGTCAATGATGATTTACTATATATTGTTGTATACATGCGTGAAAATATACAGGAATTCTTTGCTATTTACACATTCTTTCTGGAAATAACAGAAAGTTTATGGTATGATGCAAGAGCATAAGGGCTTTGCGAAAAAAGAAGACTGACAAAAGGAGACAAAGGCAGAAAATGAGGTTTGCCTACGAGATAAAAAACGGGTGCGCGGTGGTGCGCCGCTGTTATGATTTTGGAAATGAGGCGGAAATTCCGTCCGAAATTGACGGCCATCCTGTGACGGAACTGGGAGCCTATGCTTTTTCCGCCCATATGGATCGGGAACAGTTTTGGCATGAGCTTGAAAATAGAACTGTAAAAATATGGAATCCCGAAACGGGAGAACAGGAAGTATCCGAACCGGATGCGGAGACGGTCCCGGGGCTTCAGGGGATGCAGGTGGAAACAGTCCGCCTGCCGGAGGGCCTTCGTAAAATCGGAGCGTATGCCTTCTATAATTGTAACGCACTATCGGAGCTACATTTCCACAGCAGTCTGAAAGATTTGGGGGCGGGCCTGTTTACCGGCTGTCACCATCTGCGGCGGCTGAATGTGACGTTGGATGAGACGGAAACATCCTGCCTGAAGGAGATTCTGATCGAGGTGCCGGAGAAAATGGCCGTGACCGTGGAGGGACAGTTTCGGGCGAAGCTCCTGTTCCCGGAATTTTTCGAGGAGAGCGTGGAGAATACCCCGGCCCGCATCCTGATGACTCATATGCACGGCAGCGGCATGAATTTCCGCAACAGCTTTTATATGAAGAAACTGGATTTCCGGGCCTACGATGCCTGCTACTATATGGCGAAGGCGGAAGAAGATTTTGATACGGTATTGGAAATGACCCTGAACCGGCTTCAGTACCCGGTGGGTCTGTCGGAGGATCGCCGGGAGGATTATGAGAGCTGGCTTAACGGACATCTTGTGCAGGCCTTTGAAAAGGCAGTGGAGCATCGGGATCTGGACATGCTCATGTGGCTGACCGAACGCGGAAAACCGGATGATGGCCTGCTTTCACAGACGGCCATCGCGGCGGCGGACGGATTCCCGGAGGGCGTGGTGTATCTGCAGGATCGATTGAGCGCTTTAGGGCATACAAAAAAACAGTCGTTCCTGGATCGGTTTGAGCTGTAGGAGGGCATCATGATAAAAAGCGCGATATTGGAAGAACAAAAGGCGCAGTTGAAAAAGGAGGAGTTGGCGGCCCGGATCCTGAACCAGTCCAGGAACGAGCTGTACCTGAAGCTGCGCTATCTGGATCTGGCTCTGGGCAATCTGGCCCTGGCCCCGGGCACGGTGTCGCCAGCCGGAACCGATGGCGGAGCGCTGTACTATTTCCCGGATGGGCTGCTGTCACTCTATGAGCAGCGGGGGCGGGCGGCCTGCACCAGGCTCTATCTGCATGGAATTCTTCATTGCCTGTTCTGTCATCCCTTTGATCGGAAAGGGCGGAATGAGAGACTTTGGAATCTGGCCTGCGACGTGGCTACGGAAGCGCTGATTGACAGCCTGTATCTGCGCTGCGTCCACATTTCCTCGGGTGCCTTTCGAAAAAGCGTGTACGCAAGACTCCGGGAAAAGCTGCCGGTGCTGACTGCGGAAGGAATTTATAAATTTATAGAGGAAACGCTTGTGGAGGCGGAAATCAGCCGCTGGCAGATGGAGTTCCGGTTGGACGACCACAGTCTCTGGGAGCAGGATTCGAAGAACGGCCCGAGGAATCCGAATCCCAACCGAAAGAAATGGGACGATATCCGGGAACGGATGGAGACTGAGGTGATGCTTTTCTCCAACGAGGCCTCGGAGGGGGAAGGTGATCTGAAGGAGCAGCTGCGGGTCAGCAATCGCTCCCGTTATGACTACAAGGAATTCCTGCGGAAATTTACGGTGCTCCATGAGGAGATGCAGATTGATCCGGACAGCTTTGATTACATTTTCTACCACTACGGAATGGAAATGTATGGGAATATGCCGCTGATCGAGCCGCTGGAGACCAGCGAGGTGCGGAAAATCGAAGAGTTCGTCATCGTCATTGACACATCCATGTCCTGCAAGGAGGGGCTGGTAAAGCGGTTTCTGGAAGAAACCTACGACGTGCTCTCCCAGACAGAAAATTTCTTCAGGCGCATGCGGATCCACATCCTCCAGTGCGACGAGCGGGTCCAGTCCGACGTGCTCATCGAGAGCCAGGAGGCACTGAAAGAGTACATGGAGCATTTCACGATCCTGGGCGGAGGCGGTACGGATTTCCGCCCGGCCTTTACTTATGTGGAAGAGCAGCTGGCGAAGAAGAAATTCTGGCGGCTGCGGGGGCTTCTGTACTTTACGGATGGCTATGGGGTGTTTCCGGTGAAAATGCCACCCTATGAAACCGCGTTTATCTTTGTGCAGAACCATTACCGGGACGTGGATGTGCCGGCGTGGGCGATTAAGCTGATACTGCAGGAGAGCGATCTGGAAAACAGATAAAAGAAGGAGAAAAAAATGAACATCAAGAGAGCAAAACAGGAGATCAAAGACGCGATAGAAGCGTATCTTTTAAAAGATGAATACGGCGACTACGTCATCCCCACCGTGCGCCAGCGCCCGGTTCTGTTGCTGGGCGCGCCAGGTATCGGCAAGACTCAGATCATGGAACAGGTAGCCAGAGAGTGCGGCGTGGGCCTGGTGGCCTACACCATCACCCACCACACGCGCCAGAGCGCCATCGGTCTGCCCTTTATCTCGGAAATGGAATTTGGCGGTCAGAAAAAAGCCGTCACCGAATACACCATGAGTGAAATCGTGGCCTCCATCTATGAAAAAATGAAGAAAACGGGGTTGAAAGAAGGCATTCTCTTCATCGACGAGATCAACTGTGTCTCCGAGACCCTGGCCCCGGCCATGCTTCAGTTCCTCCAGTGTAAGACCTTCGGTAATCACCCAATTCCCGAGGGCTGGATCATCGTAGCCGCAGGCAACCCGCCCGAGTACAACAAATCCGTCCGGGAGTTTGACGTGGTTACCCTGGACCGTGTGAAGAAGATTGAAGTGGAGCCGGATTATGGCGTATGGCGGGAATACGCGGTACAGTCCCGGATCCATCCGGTGGTGATTTCCTATCTGGATGCCCGCCCTGCCCATTTTTATCAGATGGAAAGCACGGTGGACGGCCGCCGTTTTGCCACGCCCCGTGGCTGGGAGGATTTGTCCCGCCTTTTAGAAGTCTATGAAAAGCTGGGAAAGAAGGCGGATAAAGACGTGGTGCGCCAGTACATCCAGCATGACAAAATCGCCGGAGAATTCGCCAACTATCTGGAACTCTACCGGAAATATGAGAGTGATTATCAGATAGAGGAAATCCTGGGCGGTACCATCCGGGAGGCAACCCTGAAAAAGCTGTCCCACGCCTCCTTTGACGAGCGATTAAGCGTGGTCAATCTGCTTCTTTCCGGGTGCATTGAGCGCCTGCGGAAGGTTCGGGAGCAGGAATGCTTCACCGAGGCCCTGTTCGCCCAGATGAAAGCAGCGGGCTCCGTGCTGAATGCAGAAAATTTTGCGGCAGACGGCGAAGGGATTCCGAAGGTTCTTGAAAATCTGCGGGATACAGTGGAAGAAAAACGGCAGCAGAAAAAAGAGGCAGAGCTCCTGACCAAGGATGAGGAGAAACGTCTCCTGCGTCTGGAAGAAACTCTGTTGTCCTATGAGAACACATTGAAAGCCGAGCATCCTGCAGATGGCCCGGCTGCCTTCGAGATTTTACGCCGTCTCTTTGGGGAGCAGCGGGCCCGCTATGCCGGTGAGCAGGAGGCCGGAAGCGGGTGCCTTGAGCATGCTTTTGATTTTCTGGAGGCAGCCTTTGGCGACAGCCAGGAGATGGTCATCTTCCTGACCGGCCTTAACATGTCGGAGGCTGCGGTGGCCTTCCTGCAGACCACCGAGTGTGAACGGTATGAGCGTTACAATAAGAGATTGCTTTTTAATGAGAGTGATCGTGAGATACGGGACGAGATCGCAAGATTGAAGTAGAAGTCAGTTAGGGAAATTCCATTTCCCGTGCGTTCGTAATCGAAAACAAAAAGGGTTACGCATGAGCGTACCCCCCCCTTGAGACAATCTTCCGGGAGTTCTCCCGGCCAACCCCAGGTTGGAAAATCAACTTTCCTAAGGAGAGGCTAGATCGCCTCGAACGTGGAAAATTGATTTTCCGACCGTCCGTTGTAGAAGCCCCCTCTTACGAAGTCCTTTTATCTCGCACTGCCGCTTCAATTCGCACCTGCTCCTCCAGCATGGCGTCAATCCGCGCGTCTTCGGAAAAGTCCGCTGCCAGCTTATCTAACAGCTTCACATCTTCTTCAGAAAACTGCTTATGAAGCACTTCTTTGATAGCTTCATACTTTTTCCGATAAAGCGACTCCAGTTCATTGACCGGTACCGTCACCGGCAGTTCTGCAATTTCCGGAGCAGCGATGCCCTCCGTCTCAAACCACTTCTTAATATTCTTGATCCGCGCATGCTCCGCAGGTCCTTCGGCCAGAATCTTCTTCGACTTTTGAATCTGTGCCACAGCCACCCCGATAAAAGCCAGAAACAGCACACTCATACTGTAAGGCGCGATTTTCGGTAAGGGAAGCTGAAGGGAACCGGTGATGGCGAGTATCATGGCCGCCAGGCCCAGTACGCCCACCAGCAGCAGTGTCATGGCCGTGCTCCTGGCGTCGGCGCAGCGTTCTTCCACGGTCTTGAAAAGCTTGGACTCGTCCGGTCTCTTGATGGGGCCGTCCAGAATATTGGACATGGTCACCTCCGCGGGTTCTTTCACATCGACGCCCTGCTTGCGGGCCGTCGCTTTCTGTACATCCTTGTATAGGGACATCATAAAATTCTCCTTATATGGTATTTGACGGCAAAGGATAGGAGCCGTCGTCCGAGGCGCGCATAGAGACGCAAATAGCAGTCATTACCTAGCTGCGCAGAAAAGTTTCTACTGCGCCCATCAGCTCTTCCTGGGTGCCGGAGAGCGATCCCTGCACCATCTCGGGTTTTCCGCCGCCCTTCCCGCCGAACTGCCCGTTCAGGGCCTTGCAGAGGGGCCGGGTATCCTCGGTTTTACTGCCGAAGATGTAGCGGTAGCCGCTCTCATCATTTCCGATAAAGAGACAGGCGACGCCGCTGCAGCGGGCGGATAAGAGGTTTACGAATTCCCGGCTGGTATCCGCATCCAGGTTATCCTCGAAAAATATGGGATTGGTGGTTCCTTCGGCTACGGAAGCAGCCTTATTCTGAATCAACGTTTTATTCAGCGCCATCAACTGTCCGGTGAGGCGGAAATTCTCCTGCTTCAGCCGTTCTACCGCGTCAGCTACCACCGCCTCTTTGGCAGAGAGCAGCACGGAAACAGCCTTCACGCTGCTCTCTTTTTCCCGGTAGTCGCGAAGCGCCCGATCTCCGGCCAGGAGATTGACCCGGACGCCGCCCCGGTGGGACTGTACATTCGTAAGCTTAATCAGGCCGATCTCTCCGGTGGTATTCACATGGGGCGCGCAGCAGGCGCAGACGTCGATATCGGGAATGGTGACGATACGCACTTGTCCTTCGATCTCGATTTTGCTCCGGTAATCGAGAACAGCCAGTTCTTCTTTGCTGGGATAGGAGATCTGAATCGGCACATTACCGAAAACCACCTGGTTGGCAGCAGTCTCAATTTCTAAAAGCTCCTCTTTGGTAATCGGGCCATTGAAGTCCATAGTGACTTCTTCCTCTCCCAGATGGAAGCCCACGTTGTCGTAGCCGAAGCGGGTATGGATAAGACCGGAGACGATATGCTCGCCGGAATGCTGCTGCATCCGGGAGAAGCGTTTTTCCCAGTCCAGGACGCCTTTTACCTCCGCGCCGATCTCCAGGGGCTGTCTGGTATAATGCCAGATTTCTCCATTTTTCTCATGGGTATCGAACACTTCAATTTCACCCAGATGCCCGGTATCCCCGGCCTGTCCGCCGCCTTCCGGAAAAAATGCGGTCTGGTCGAGCGCCACCTTCCAGTAATCCTTTTCCTGCTCACAGGCAGTCACCACCGCCGGAAATGCGGCCAAATGGCTGTCTTCATAATATAAACGGTCTGTCATGGTGTAAAACCTCCTGTTGTCGAAATGAATCCACCACCAAGTATAACATTATATCACAGTTTTGGACAGGGATATTTTAAGCGGATGTTGGCAGTTTTCAGTTATCTGTGGGTGACGGCTGAGAAAATGCGCATTGAGGAGAAAATGGAACTGTGCTATAATTTCTCATAAATCACCTGAAAAGATATGGGAAAACAGATACAAAGATAAATACCATACCAGAAAGGACTTCAACTATGATTGATTTACACGGCCAGGCCGGTCTCCCCTATATCAACCGGGGCGTCTATACCGGAAGCTACGAGGGCATGCGTTACCGGCTGCGGAAGAAAGAGGAAGAGGACAAAAAGACACTGGAGGTAGTGATTTATCCGGAGCCCTTCTGCTTTGAAAAAACAGCGGAGGATCAGAAGGAGGCCAGGGAGTTTCCCTTCACAGACGAGGGCTTTACACAGGCCATCGCCTGGCTGAACGAGCAGTACGAGGCTCAGCAGGAGCGCTGGACAGAGGCGAAGAACGCCAGCTGGGTGTAAAACTGCGCCGTGTCGGTGGAAAGTATGGGGTCAGCAAAAGAAAAAAGTGTATAAAAAGAAAAAAGGCATTCTGCAGCTCCAGATCATGAAATAAAAACTACAGAATGCCTTTTTAAGTAACAAAATTGATTTTTGACAAATTCAAAAAAATCAGATTCTAAATCCATTCATTTCCACAAATATTCGTGAAAATTCCTGCAGAACAGAAATCTTAGTTATCCTCTTCCTCGTCGGCGCTCTTGGTATAGACGGTACGCTTTCTTGCCATCTCATCGCTCTCCAGGTACTCGTCGTAGGTGGTGATCTTATCGATCATAGCGCCGTTCGGCAGCAGCTCGATGATACGGTTGGCGGTAGTCTGTACAATCTGGTGGTCACGGGAGGAGAACAGCAGCACGCCCGGGAACTTGATGAGACCGTTGTTCAGGGCTGTGATGGACTCCATATCCAGGTGGTCGGTGGGCTCGTCCAGAATCAGCACGTTAGCGCCGGAAATCATCAGCTTGGACAGCATACAGCGGACCTTCTCACCTCCGGACAGAACCTTGACCTTCTTCACGCCGTCTTCTCCGGCGAAGAGCATACGGCCCAGGAAGCCACGCACATAGGTGGCGTCCTTGATCTCGGAATACTGGGTCAGCCAGTCGACGATGGTATCGTCGTTGTCAAATTCCTTACTGTTGTCCTTGGGGAAATAGGACTGGCTGGTGGTGATACCCCATTTATAAGTACCCTCGTCCGGCTCCATTTCTCCGGACAGAATCTTAAAGAGGGTTGTTTTGGCAAACTCGTTGCCGCCTACAAAGGCTACCTTGTCGTCATGGCCCAGAATAAAGGAAATATTATCCAGAACCTTCACACCGTCGATGGTCTTGGACAGACCCTCTACGGTCAGCACTTCATTTCCGATCTCGCGGTTCGGACGGAAATCAATGTAGGGGTACTTCCGGCTGGAGGGACGGATCTCGTCCAGCTCGATTTTCTCCAGAGCCTTCTTTCTGGAGGTTGCCTGCTTGGACTTGGAAGCGTTAGCAGAGAAACGGGAGATAAATTCCTGCAGCTCCTTGATCTTCTCTTCCTTCTTCTTATTGGCTTCCTTCATCTGGCGAATCAGCAGCTGGCTGGATTCGTACCAGAAGTCGTAGTTACCGGCATAGAGCTGAATCTTGCCGTAATCGATATCGGCGATATGGGTGCAGACCTTATTCAGGAAATAACGGTCATGGGATACTACGATGACGGTGTTCGGGAAGTTAATCAGGAACTCCTCCAGCCATGCGATAGCGTCCAGATCCAGGTGGTTGGTCGGCTCGTCCAGAAGCAGGATATCCGGGTTGCCGAACAATGCCTGTGCCAGCAGAACCTTGACCTTCTGAGCGCCCAGGAGATCCTTCATCAGGGTGTAGTGAAGATCGGTATCGATACCCAGGCCGTTTAGGAGGGTAGCGGCGTCAGACTCAGCCTCCCAGCCGTCCATGTCCGCGAATTCAGCCTCCAGCTCGCTGGCGCGGATACCGTCCTCATCGGTAAAATCCTCTTTCGCGTAAATGGCCTCTTTCTCCTTCATAATCTCGTAGAGACGGGCATTTCCCATAATAACGGTGTCCAGAACCGGATACTCGTCATACTGAAAATGATCCTGCTTCAGGAAGGAGAGACGCTGTCCCGGGGTGATGACGATTTCGCCATTGGTGGAATCCAGCTCGCCGGACAGAATCTTCAGGAAGGTAGACTTTCCTGCGCCGTTGGCTCCGATAAGACCGTAGCAGTTACCTTCGGTAAATTTGATATTGACATCTTCGAATAAGGCTTTCTTACCTATTCTAAGCGTTACGTTATTTGCACTGATCATGTTTTGCTCCTTATGACTTGGTAAATATGGTGTATGATACGTTTTTTTGTCCTACAGCTTTTATCTGCGGGCATACACATCTATTTTACAGGAAAATATAGAATTTGCAAGCCCTTTCCACGGTTAAATTCCTGAAATTTCTGAGTTTTCAGGATTTCGGAGGGAAAACGGGATTTTCCGGCGGACGGACTTGAGCGGCCGGGAAAAAGAAGGTATAATGTAGGAAATTACGGCGTGAAAGCACGGAAGAAGGGAGCAGCATATGAGACATACATTTACATTGGCCAATGGTGTGGAGATTCCGGCGGTGGGCTTCGGTACCTACAAGGCCGCAGAACACAACGATGAGGCTATTATCAGCGAAGCTATCCGGCAGGGCTACCGGCATCTGGATACGGCTGCCTTTTATTTTAATGAGGAAGCAGTGGGAAAAGCAGTCCGGGAAAGCGGCATTCCCCGGGAAAAATTTTTCCTGACCTCGAAGGTCTGGAGAGACCGCCTCGGCTACGATTCAACCCTGCGGGAGTTTGAAGAGTCCTGTAAAAAACTGGACACCGACTATTTGGATCTGTATCTGATTCACTGGCCGAGACCCGACGACCTGACAGCCGAGTGGAAGGATCTGGACGTGGAAACCTGGAAAGCCCTGGAGGACCTCTATAAGTCGAAAAAGGTGCGGGCTATCGGCGTCAGCAATTTCCTGCCTCACCATCTGAACAACCTGCTGGAGCGGACCAGTATCATTCCTATGGTGAATCAGCTGGAGTTCCATCCGGGATATATGCAGAAGGCCGCGGTGGATTTCAGCCAGCGCCTGGGCATCCAGGTGGAGGCCTGGAGTCCCATCGGACGGGCCAGAGTGCTTCAGGAGCCGCTTCTCATGGAACTGGCGGAAAAGTATCAGGTATCTGTAGCGCAGATCTGCATTCGTTTCGCCCTTCAGTGCGGCGTACTGCCGTTGCCCAAGTCTTCTTCCGGCGAGCGGATGTGTCAGAACCTGGACGTCTTTGGCTTTAACATCGAGGACGACGATATGCATCAGCTGATGACGCTGCCCCAGCTTGGCTGGTCCGGAGAGCACCCGGATCGGGAGAGGGTGAAGTTACGATGAATTATCAGATAAATATGTCTGAATTGTTATGATTATTATGCAAATATTATAATTCTAAACAATCTCTAAAATATTAGCACTCCTACTTGACGAGTGCTAACAATGGTGCTATAACAGAGTCAGAGCAAGGGAGAAGAAAGAAAATAAGAAAAAACCCTTGCGGAACCTCCAGCAGAACTGAAGGGAAGATTAGGAGGAATGATTTATGTTAGTACCGAGTATTTTTGGAGAAAGTTTATTAGATAATTTTGTAAATGATTTTGCATTTCCGTATGCACCTGCAAAGAAGGTTTATGGCAAAGAGGCAGCGCCCCTCATGCGCACCGATGTGAAGGAGACCAAGACGGGCTACGAGCTTGAGATTGAGCTTCCGGGCGTAAAGAAAGAGGACGTTAAGGCAGAACTGAAGGACGGTTACCTGACCATTACCGCTTCCACCGACAGCAAGAAGGAGGAGAAGCAGGAGGGTAAGTATATCCGTAAGGAGCGCTACAGCGGCACCACCAGCCGGAGCTTCTATGTGGGAGAGGATCTCACTCAGGAAGACATCAAGGCCAAATTTGAAAATGGCGTGCTGAAGGTGCTGGTTCCGAAGAAAGAGGAGCAGCCGAAGGTAGAAAAGAAGAGCTATATCGATATTGAAGGCTAAGCGTAGGCCTTTTCGACAGGCAAAAGAGAAGATGGGGATGCGGCTTGGCTGCATCCCCATCTTTGCAGATGGTAATTATGCAGGCGGAGGTGAGCAGGCATTATGAAACAGGACTATTATGAGGTGCTCGGCATTGGAAAGCAGGCAGATGAGAAAGAGATAAAGCGTGCTTACCGGAAGCTGGCAAAGAAATATCACCCGGACATGAATCCGGGGGACAAGGTGGCCGAGCAGAAGTTTAAAGAGGTCACAGAGGCCTACAATGTGCTCAGTGACAAGGAAAAGAAGAAATTATACGATCAGTTTGGTTTTGCGGCCTTTGACGAGGCAGGCAACGCCCGGGCAGACGCAGGAAGCGGTTTCTACGGAGGAGCGGGCGGTCAGGGAGGCTTCCGTAGCGGCAGCTTTCACACGGGAGATGGCAGCGGCTATCAGGAGTTCCATTTCGAGGGCGGCAATATGGACGATATGTTCGGCGATATCTTCGGAAACATGTTCCATGGCGGCTTTGGCGGCCAGAAGGGCTACCGGCAGCAGGCGTCTTATAAGGGCGAGGATTTACACGCGGACATCACGGTTGGCTTTGATGAGGCGGCCTTTGGGTGCGATAAGATGATTCACATTCAGGCAGCAGACGGTACCGGCGTACAGTCCTTAAGCGTGCATATTCCGGCAGGTATCGACGATGGCAAGAGCGTGCGGCTCCGGGGCAAGGGACACCCGGGCTTCGGAGGCGGGGAGAACGGCGATTTGCTGCTGAAGGTACACATTATGCCCAGGGCAGGATATGAGCGGAAGGGCATGGATGTCTATACCACGGCCGATATTCCATTTACCACAGCGGTATTTGGCGGCGAGGCCAGCTTCCCGACCCTCTACGGAAATGTGGTCTGCAAGGTTCCGGCAGGAACCCAGTCCGGCAAAAAGATACGTCTCCGCGGCAAAGGAATCGTGTCCATGAAGGATCCGAAGGTACACGGGGATCAGTACGTGACCATTCAGATTCAGGTACCCACCATACTGACAGCCGAACAACGGCAGAAGCTGCATGAATTTGAAAATGCAATGAAGCAGGGCGGCAGAAGCGCCGCGTAAGATAGAAAGCAAAAGACAGAGCCTTCGGAACGGAAACGTCCCGGGGGCTTTGTTTTTTCTGGGCTGAATTTCTGAAAGAGCAGTTATTTTATTTGCATTGTAAACTTGAAAAATAAAATCTGTTGACAATCTGTACTTTTTCTTGCAAAAGCCCTGTTCTTATTATAAAATAAAAAGCAGTGCCATGACCGGACATGCAGCCGGGCACTGATAGCAGAAAGTAGAAACAGAATTCAGAAAATGCGAAACTCCGAAAGAAAATGGATTTATCTATGGATTTTGCAGGATGGGTTGTAAACATGGAAAAGAAAGAAACAATGATCCAAGCGGAAGATTTGGTTTATGAATACAGAAAATACGATGAGGAAGGCCGGGAACGGGAACTGATTAAGGCCGTGAACGGCGTCAGCTTCCAGATAGAGAAGGGGGACTTTGTAGCGATTCTGGGACACAACGGTTCCGGAAAATCTACGCTGGCCAAGCATATCAACGCCTTGCTTATCCCCAGCGAGGGAACTCTGTGGGTGGATGGAATCGATACCAGGGAGGAAGAACGGGTATGGGATATCCGGCAGAGCGCCGGTATGGTATTCCAAAACCCGGATAATCAGATTATCGGAACCATCGTGGAAGAGGACGTGGGCTTCGGCCCGGAAAATATGGGAGTGCCCACGAAAGAAATCTGGGAGCGGGTGGAGGAGAGCCTGAAGGCAGTGAATATGCTGAAATACCGTCACCATTCCCCGAATAAGCTGTCCGGCGGCCAGAAGCAGCGGGTAGCCATTGCGGGCGTGGTAGCCATGCACCCGGAGTGTATCGTGCTGGACGAGCCTACGGCCATGCTGGATCCCAACGGCCGCAAGGAAGTGATTCGTACGGTCCGGGCCCTGAATGAGGTGGAGGATATTACGGTCATTCTGATTACCCATTATATGGAAGAGGTTATTTACGCCGATAAGGTGATTGTCATGGACGATGGCAAAATCGTCATGGCCGGTACGCCGAGGGAAATCTTCTCTCAGGTGGAAACGCTGAAAGCCTACCGTCTGGATGTACCCCAGGCCACACAGCTTGCCTGGGAGCTGAAAAAAGCAGGTCTTGATCTGCCCGACGGAATTCTGACAAGAGAGGAACTGGTGGAAGCCTTATGTCACTTAAATTAGAGCATGTACAATATACCTACAGTCCTTCCACAGCCTATGAGATTCATGCGCTGAAGGATATAAATCTGGAGATCCCGGACGGTCAGTTTATCGGCCTCATCGGCCATACCGGATCGGGAAAATCCACGCTGGTACAGCACCTGAACGGTCTGGTAAAGCCCACCTCCGGTCATATTTATTTTAACGGAGAGGACATTTACGCGGAAGGCTACGATATGCGGAAGCTTCGAAGCAAGGTGGGACTGGTATTTCAGTATCCGGAGCACCAGCTTTTTGAGGTAGACGTATTAAGCGATATCTGCTTTGGCCCGAAAAATCAGGGCCTGTCCAAAGAGGAAGCGGAGAAAAGAGCACGGGAGGCCATGCGTATGGTAGGGCTTTCCGAGGAGTATGAGAAGCAGTCGCCCTTCGAGCTGTCCGGCGGTCAGAAGCGGCGTGTGGCCATAGCGGGCGTGCTTGCCATGGAGCCGGAGGTGCTGATTCTGGACGAGCCTACGGCGGGCCTGGATCCCAGAGGCCGGGACGAAATCCTGGATCAGATCAGCTATCTGCACCGGGAACGGGGGATTACGATTGTGCTGGTTTCCCATAGTATGGAGGATGTGGCAAAGTACGTGGAGCGCATTATCGTCATGAATCAGGGCGAGGTGCTGCACGACGGAGCGCCCAGAGAGGTGTTCCGCCATTATAAGGAGCTGGAGAGCGTAGGCCTGGCCGCGCCCCAGGTAACCTACATTCTGCATACCCTGAAGGAAAAGGGATTTGGCGTGGACGGAGACGCTACGACCATGGAAGAGGCAAGGGATACGATTCTGAACGTGTTCCGGGATAAGGTAAAAAAACATGATTAGAGATATTACGCTGGGACAGTATTACCCGGCAGATTCCATATTGCATAAATTAGATCCGCGGGTTAAGCTGGTGACCACCATGGTATTCCTGGTGGCGTTGTTTGTGGCCAATGACTGGATGGGATATCTGGTGGCTACGGTTTTTCTGGTGACCGTGATTCGGCTTTCTAAGGTTCCCTTCCATTTTATGGTAAAAGGCCTGAAGGCAATCTTCTTTATCCTGCTGATTACCTTGATTTTCAATCTGTTCCTGACGCCCGGCGATGTGGTGCTGGTACAGATCTGGAAGCTGAAGATTACAGATAAGGGTCTTCACACGGCGATTTTCATGGCTGTCCGGCTGATTTACCTGATTCTGGGCACCTCTGTCATGACCCTGACGACTACGCCCAACGACCTGACGGACGGTCTGGAGAAGCTGTTAAGCCCTTTGAAGAAGCTGCGGGTGCCGGTACATGAGGTGTCTATGATGATGTCCATCGCCCTTCGGTTTATTCCGATTCTTTTGGAGGAAACGGATAAAATCATGAAGGCGCAGATTGCCAGAGGCGCGGATTTTGAACATGGCAATCTGGTACAGAAGGCAAAGAACCTGGTGCCGCTTCTGGTGCCGCTGTTTATCTCCGCGTTCCGACGGGCCAATGACCTGGCGATGGCTATGGAGGCCAGATGTTACCGGGGAGGAGCCGGACGGACCAAGATGAAGCCGCTGGTATACGCAAGGCGGGATTATTACGCATATGCGGTGGTTGCGCTCTTCCTGGCGGCGATTATCGCAGTGAGAGTGGTATTATGAAACGGGTAATGCTGATAGTGGCCTATGATGGCACAAATTACTGCGGCTGGCAGGTACAGAATAACGGAGATACGATAGAAGGAGAGCTGAACAGGGCTCTTTCTTCTTTATTAAAAGAGGAGATTGCGGTGATTGGCGCCAGCCGGACCGATTCCGGCGTCCATGCGCTGGGAAATGTGGCTGTTTTTGATACGGAGGCCCGGATGCCGGCGGAGAAGATGGCCTATGCTCTGAACAGCCGTCTGCCGGAGGATATCCGCGTGCAGCAGTCCTTCCGGGTGGACGATCAGTTCCACCCAAGGAAAACCAGCTGTATCAAGACTTATGAATACCGGATTCTGAACCGGGAATTCGAACTGCCCGGAGAACGGCTGAACAGCCACTTCTTCCGGAAGAAGCTGGATGTGGCAAAGATGCAGGAGGCCTGCCTGCCGTTTTTAGGAGAACATGATTTTAAAAGCTTCTGCAGTATCCATACCCAGGCCGAGACCACAGTGCGGACTATCTACAGCCTGGATGTGACGAAAGAGGGCGATATCATCCGCATTCGTGTGACGGGAAACGGCTTCCTGTATAATATGGTCCGCATTCTTGCAGGTACCCTGATAAATGTGGGCTTTGGCGCCACCGACCCGTCGGAGATTCCGGCCATACTGGCAGCCTGTGATCGCCAGGCAGCGGGCCCTACAGCCCCGGCCAGAGGCCTGACTCTGATAAAAATGGAATATCCGGAGCATCCGGAATTCCCGTTGCAATAGAAAAAATCCTCTGTTATGCGAAAACTGTTCAGGCTGAAGTTTTCTTATAAAAAAAGTGGAATTTTTATTGAAATTTTTATTAAAAAAACAGTTGACACACCCGGGAACATATCATATAATAATCCAATGTGACGTAGTGTGAAAATGTCTGAGCCAAAGCCCCGGTAATGACATATTTCCATAGAAGTTTCAATTTATTTTCAGGAGGAAAACCAATGAAAAGTTACATGGCTAGTCCAGCAACAATTGAGAGAAAATGGTATGTAGTTGACGCTACAGGATATACATTAGGACGTTTGGCTTCAGAAGTAGCTAAAGTTCTGAGAGGTAAGAACAAAGCAATCTTTACTCCGCACATCGACACCGGAGATTATGTAATCGTTGTAAATGCAGACAAGATCAAAGTAACCGGCAAGAAGCTGGATCAGAAGATTTACTATCATCACTCTGATTACGTAGGCGGTATGAAAGAGACCACCCTGCGTGAGATGATGAACAAGAAGCCGGAGAAGGTTATCGAGCTCGCTGTAAAGGGCATGCTTCCGAAGGGACCGCTGGGAAGACAGATGTATACAAAGCTTCACGTATACGCTGGTCCGGAGCACAATCATGAGGCTCAGAAGCCGGAAGTGCTTACATTTTAATTGAGAAAAGGTTAAAGGAGGAAATTTACAGTGGCTAAGTCAAAATTCTACGGAACTGGCAGAAGAAAGAAATCCATCGCAAGAGTATACCTGGTACCGGGTACTGGAAATATCACCATCAATAAGAGAAGCATCGACGAGTATCTTGGTCTTGAGACCCTGAAGGTAGTCGTTCGTCAGCCGCTCGTTGCTACAGAGACAGCAGACAAGTTCGACGTTCTGGTAAATGTTCGCGGAGGCGGATATACAGGACAGGCTGGTGCTATCCGTCATGGTATCGCAAGAGCACTGCTTCAGGCAGATCCGGATTACCGTCCGGTCCTGAAGAAGGCTGGTTACCTGACTCGTGACCCGAGAATGAAAGAGCGTAAGAAATACGGTCTCAAAGCAGCTCGTCGCGCTCCGCAGTTCAGCAAGCGATAATCGACTGCTCAGACTATATCAAAATGGTTCAAAAAGCCCGGAAAATCAAGGTTTTCCGGGCTTTTGCTATATCTAAACGGGCTGATATGGTTTGACCAAATTTGGCAAAACGAAAGCCGATTTCATCCAATTTTTAGTGGTCCGCAAGTGGTTAACTGGCCAAAAAGAGGGCAAAAAGAGGGGGAAGTGGTTCCCAAAGTGGTTAACCGAGAGCCGATTTTTGGGGGGCTTTTCAGCCCTCCTTCCCCTCGTTTTTTGGCTGTGGCAGTTTGGCATAGTTTGAGCTAATTTGAATAATTGAATATGAATTTGATGTAGCACACAGTATAAATGCTGGGTGCTTTTTTCATTTCAGGAACTCGTATTCCGGCGATAGAAAGAGCCGTCACTTCACTGTTAATTTTGAAGTGGCGGCTTTTTCTATTTCCAGAAGCAACAGCAATAATTAGAAATGAGGTGAAGTCAATGAACACGCAAATCATCGCCATTGCCAACCAGAAAGGCGGCGTTGGCAAGACAACGACCTGTGCCAACTTGGGAATCGGGCTGGCGCAAGCCGGAAAGAAAGTCCTGCTGATCGACGGAGACCCGCAAGGCAGCCTGACGATCAGCTTGGGCAATCCCCAGCCGGACAAGTTGCCCTTTACGCTGTCGGACGCTATGGGGCATATCCTGATGGATGAGCCGATTCATTCCGGCGAGGGTATCCTGCACCACCTGGAGGGAGTAGACTTGATGCCCGCCGACATTCAACTTTCCGGTATGGAAGTATCCTTGGTAAATGCTATGAGTCGTGAGACTATCTTGCGGCAATATCTGGACACACTGAAGGGGCAATACTCCCATATCCTTATCGACTGCCAGCCCTCCCTTGGTATGCTCACAGTCAATGCGCTGGCCGCTGCGAATAGGATCATCATTCCCGTTCAGGCAGAGTATCTGCCCGCCAAAGGGCTGGAACAGCTTCTATCTACGGTCAGTAAGGTGAAACGGCAGATCAATCCAAAGCTCCAGATTGACGGTATCCTGCTGACGATGGTGGATAACCGCACCAACTTTGCAAAAGAGATTGCTGCTTTGCTGCGGGACACCTATGGAAGTAAAATCAAAATCTTTGGAACGGAGATTCCACACTCTGTCCGTGCAAAGGAAATCAGCGCAGAGGGAAAAAGTATTTTCGCCCATGACCCTGGCGGCAAGGTGGCAGAGGGGTATCGAAATCTGACGAAGGAGGTGTTGAAACTTGAAAAGCAGCGCGAAAAAAATAGAGCTGGCCTCGGTAGATGATCTGTTCTCCACCGAAGAAGGCCGTCAGGATGCAAAGCTGGAAAAGATTCAGGAGATTCCGCTGTCTGAACTGCATCCCTTTAAGAACCACCCATTCAAAGTCAAGGATGACGAAGCCATGATGGAGACCGCTGACAGTATCAAGCAGTATGGCGTTCTGGTTCCGGCGATTGCTCGACCGGACCCAGAGGGCGGTTATGAGCTGGTAGCCGGACACAGGCGGCACAGAGCCAGTGAGCTGGCAGGCAAGGAGACCATGCCGGTCATTGTTCGGGATTTGGATGATGATGCCGCCACGATCATTATGGTTGACAGCAACTTGCAGCGAGAAAGCTTGCTCCCAAGTGAAAGAGCCTTTGCCTACAAGATGAAGCTGGATGCCATGAAAAGACAGGCTGGCAGACCGAGTAAAGAAAATGTGTCCCAAGTTGGGACACAAAAGCGATCAGACCAGTTGCTTGCTGAACAGGTGGGGCAAAGTCGAAATCAAATTCAGCGCTATATCCGTCTGACAGAGTTAATTCCTGAATTGATGGATATGGTGGATGAAAAGAAGATTGCCCTGAACCCTGCCTATGAGCTGTCCTTTCTCAAAAAGGAAGAACAGGTAGACCTGCTGGACGCGATGGACAGCGAACAGGCTACCCCTTCTCTTTCTCAAGCCCAGCGGCTCAAGAAATACAGTCAGGAGGGGCATCTGACCCTCGATATGATGCGTGTCATCATGGGTGAGGAAAAGAAAAGCGATCTGGACCGAGTGACATTTACCTCTGACACCTTGCGGAAGTATTTCCCTAAAAGCTATACGCCCCAGCGGATGCAGGAAACTATTATCAAGCTGCTGGAACAGTGGCAGAAAAAACGCCAGAGAGATCAGGAACGATGAAAGGAGCCGCCTATGAGGGATATTTCAGCCCGCGAGCTGAAAGGACACAACATTCTTGCCGTGGAGCGTTTTCAGGATAACACCCGCTGGATGATTGAGTTTTCCGTCCTGCGTCCCAGCACAGCTTACGGTAGCCCCGGAGAGGAAATACGACTGTTTTTGACTGAGGACGGGTATCAGGCCGCCCTGCAAAGCCAGCAGCGTCGGGAGATCAAGATCAAGCGTTACGCTCGTGTGATTGAGGGACATATCCTCGATTTCAAACCGGGAAAACACCGCCGCCACTCATAAACAAATCATTACTGCGAAAGGAAAGGATTGAAATGTGTACTGTAAAGGAAATCCGGGAAGCAATCCGGGAGGATTGCCATTCCCAGCATGGTATGGAATTTATAGAGATTGACCGTGTTCTGCAAACTCTGCCATTCTCTCAGGGAAATGACCTGTTGGACAGACCGCCCATTCCCAAGCGCCCCTACCGGCGCAGAAAAAGTGAACAAAACAGCTAACTGCCACAATTCTTTTTACAGGATTGTGGCTTTTTTCATACCCTGAGAAATTTGGAAGGAGTGAGGTCAATGGCCGTATTTCGCATTGAACGAACCAGAGATTATACCGTGATGAGCAATCACCATTTACGCAACGGGAAACTGTCCCTGAAAGCCAAGGGGCTGCTTTCCATGATGCTGTCCTTACCGGAGGACTGGAACTATACCACCAGAGGGCTTGCCGCCATCTGCAAAGAGGGCGTGGACGCTATCGGCGGCGCGCTGCGGGAGCTGGAAACTGCCGGGTACATTGTCCGCCATCAGCTGCGAGACCGGCAGGGTCGGATCAGCGATACCGAGTATGTTATCTACGAGCAACCACAGCCGAAGAACCCGGATACGCCCCAGCCAGATACGGCTTCACCAGATACGGAAAACCCGGATATGGTAAAACCGGATACGGAAAAGCCCACAGAATTAAATATAGAGAAATCAAATACAGAAAAAACAATTACTTATGGATCAAGTACCGATTCTATTCCCTTCCGGGAGCCAGCGGCAGCACAGCTGCCGGAACGGAAAGGAAGGGATGCGATGTCTGTCTCAGAGATGGAAACTTATCGGGATTTGATTCTGGAGAACATCGAGTATGACCACCTGTGCCGGGAGTTTACCACCTACCGGGAGGACCTGGACGAGATTGTGGAGCTGATGGTGGAGACCGTCTGCGCCAAGCGGAAAACCACCCGGATCGCTGGCAGCGACTTCCCCCATGAGGTGGTCCGCTCCCGTTTTTTGAAGCTGGATTGCTCCCACATCGAGTTTGTCATGGAATGCCTGCGGAACAATACCACCGAAATCCGCAACATGAAGCAGTATCTGCTTGCGGTGCTGTTTAATGCGCCGACCACGATCAGCAACCACTACACCGCACAAGTCAACCACGATATGTACGCAGGCGGCTGGTAAACAGCCGCTTTTCTGCTACCCGAAAACACCGGGAGAAAGGATTTTGCCATGAAACGACCTCTTGCCTACATTACGGCTCCCTGGAGCAACAGCCAGTATGAGAACGCCGAGAACGCTGCGGCCTACTGCCGTCAGGTGTACGATGCCGGGTATTCGCCCATCTGCCCGGTGCTGTTCCTGCCTACCTTCCTCAAAGACGAGATTCCCCAGGAACACAAGGACGGGCTGGATATGGCGCGGGACTACCTGCGCCGGTCCCATGTGCTGGTGGTCTGCGGCCACGGCATCGACGAGACCGTGAAGAATGACATTGCCACCGCCGAGCGCCTGCGGATCACCGCCACCACCCTGGACGGTATCCTGGCCGTGAAGGGCCAGGGACGCGGGAAAGGAGGTGCACGCCATGTCTGAGGGAAAGACCATAGGGCAGCTGATGGAAGAAATGCGGGTAAAGGCAGGAGCGCAGAATTATCACGGTCATGGATATATGGATCTCCAGCGTTTTGCGGAGGACACCCGGCACATGATTATTTTTGATGTGCTGACGAACGATTCCCCTGTTGGCTGGAAAGGCAAACGAACCCGCCTGTTCCTGTCGGATACCGGTTATGAAAAAGCACTGGATAGTCAGGAAAAGGGGCAGATTAAGATTTTGAGCCACGCAAAGGTACGTCAGGGCAATCTGCACTATGACCGTTCTGACCAGTTACGCTAAGGAGGGCGGTATGAAGCGTTATCTTCTGCGGCGGCTGGTGGTTCCGCCTTAGCAAAAAAAGAGATTCCCTGCAAACTTCGTGGAAAGGAGGCGAGAAAATGCAGGAAGAAGTGGAAAACAGAACTTTGACGCTGGTTGTCAGTGGAACAAAGTTTACCGGCAGAATGTTTAAGGCTGCCATAAGCAAGTACATGGCACATCGAAAGGAAAAGAAGCTGGAAAAACAGAGAAGCCGTGATGCGCCGGTTGTTCCGCATGGAAAACAGACTGTGAAGCAGCTTGTCGGGCAGAATCAGGGAATATCCAACATTGAGATCACAGACCCCTCTATCAAGGAGTTTGAGAAAATCGCCCGGAAATATGGTGTGGATTATGCGGTGAAAAAGGACCGCAGCAGTTCTCCGCCAAAGTACCTGATTTTTTTCAAAGGCCGTGATGCAGATGCTCTGACAGCAGCTTTAACAGAGTACACCAACAAAAAGGTCAAAAAGGCAACGAAAACAGAGCGCCCGTCCGTACTGGCAAAACTTAACCAGTTCAAAGAGATGGTTAAAAATGCTGTGGTGGATCGCACCAAGCGAAAGGAGCTGGAACGATGAAAAAGACATTGGACATCAAAAAGCTCATTTTGCTGAATATGCCGTATATCCTGATGGGACTGTTTGCTACCAATTTTGGAGAGGCATGGCGAATGGCACAAGGGGCGGATGCTTCAGAAAAGTTTCTTTCGCTGATTGCGGTTCTGCCTGGGGCGCTGCAAAGTTTCTGGCCAAGCCTGCATCTATTGGACTTGTTGGTAGGGCTGTGTTGTGGAGGCAGTCTGAGGCTGGCGGTGTATCTTAAAAGCAAGAACGCCAAGAAATATCGACATGGTTTGGAATATGGTTCGGCCCGCTGGGGAACCCGTGAGGATATTGCACCTTACGTTGATCCTGTATTTCAGAACAATGTGATTCTGACGAAAACGGAGAGCCTGACCATGAACAGCCGCCCCAAGGACCCCAAGACTGCCAGAAACAAAAATGTACTGGTGATTGGCGGCTCCGGTTCCGGTAAGACCCGATTCTGGCTGAAACCCAACCTGATGCAGATGCACAGTTCCTATGTTGTGACGGACCCGAAGGGAACAATTCTGGTGGAGTGCGGGAAAATGCTCCAAAGGGGTGCGCCCAAGCTGGGGAAGGACGGAAAGCCCATGAAGGATAAGCACGGCAAGGTCATTTATGAGCCGTACCGAATCAAGGTCCTAAATACAATCAACTTCAAGAAGTCCATGCACTATAACCCTTTCGCCTATATCCATAGCGAAAAGGACATCTTGAAGCTGGTAACAACGCTGATCGCCAATACCAAAGGCGAAGGCAAGGCCGGAGATGACTTCTGGGTCAAGGCGGAAACATTGCTGTATTGCGCGTTGATTGGATATATCCACTATGAAGCTCCGGTGGAGGAGCAAAACTTCTCCACCCTCATCGAGTTCATCAACGCCATGGAAGTCCGGGAGGATGACGAGGAGTTCAAAAATCCCGTAGACCTGATGTTTGATGCACTGGAATCGGAAAAGCCAAACCACTTCGCAGTGCGGCAGTATAAGAAATATAAGCTGGCAGCCGGCAAAACCGCTAAGTCGATTTTGATTTCCTGCGGTGCGCGTCTTGCCGTATTTGATATTGCGGAGCTGCGCGAGGTCACAGCTTATGACGAGCTGGAACTGGATACTCTGGGAGACCAGAAAACTGCCCTGTTCCTCATTATGAGTGATACGGATGATAGCTTTAACTTCCTGATCTCCATGTGCTATACCCAGTTATTCAACCTGCTTTGTGAAAAGGCCGATGATGTGTATGGCGGCAGGCTTCCGGTTCATGTACGCTGTTTGATTGATGAGTGTGCTAACATCGGGCAGATTCCGAAGCTGGAAAAGCTGGTGGCCACCATCCGAAGCCG